>JBIIMU010000195.1:0-5426 GCA_044337845.1 Pirellulales bacterium
TGGCGAGCCCCTGCGCGTTCAGGCTGCCGGGGCCACGATGGCCCGGCAGCCGTGGATCGGTCCGCTCGCCCGGATGGCGAGCCCCTGCGCGTTCAGGCTGCCGGGGCCACGATGGCCCGGCAGCCGTAAACTCAGAATCCCGTCGAGTTGAACTGCTCGAACTCGTCGTACGGCCGATGCTCGAGGTTCACGAAGCGCGTGAAGTCGTGCTGCCACAGCAGCTTCACGTCGCCGATCGGGCCGTTTCGCTGCTTGGCGATGATGATTTCCGCCTGGCCGCGAACCCGCTCCCGGTCCTCGTCGTTGGTCTGGTAATACTCCTCGCGGTGCACGAACATCACGACGTCGGCGTCCTGCTCGATGGCCCCCGACTCGCGGAGGTGGTTCAGCCGCGGGCGGTTGTCGCGCGACACCTCCGCCTGGCGGTTGAGCTGGGCCAGGCAGAGCACCGGGATTTCGAGCTCGCGGGACATCCCCTTCAGCCGCCGCGCGATCCGGGCCACCTGTTCCTGGCGGGGATCGCGGGGGTTGTCCGGCTCGATGAGCTGCAGGTAGTCGATGACGATCAGCGACAGGCCGCCCTGCTTCCGCTTCAGCCGCCGCGCCACCGCGGCGATCTCCGTGAGCGTCCGGCTCGGCGTGTCGTCGATGAACAGCGGCGCCGCCCCGATCTCCGACGACTTCTGCACGAGCCGCCGGCGATCCTCCTGCGAGATCGTGCCGTTGCGCAGCCGATGGCCGTTGACCTGTGCGGCGGAGCAGAGGAGGCGGTCGGCGAGCTCGAGGCTCGCCATTTCGAGGCTCACGAACAGGACGGGCGTGCGGAGATTGATCGACACGTGCTCCGCGATGTTCATCGCGAACGCGGTCTTCCCCATGCTGGGCCGAGCCGCGAGGATGATCAGCTCGGAGTTGTGCAGGCCGCCGCACAGTGAATCGAGGTCGGTGAAGCCGGTCTCCACACCGCCGATCGTGTGCTCGTGCTTCATGCGGGCGTCCATCCGCACCATCACGTCTTCGAGCACGGACTGGATCGACTTGGCCTCCGTGGAGCTGCGGTGCTCGAGGATCGCGAAGATACCGGCTTCCGCCCGGGCCAGGATCTCGCGGGGCTCGTCGGCGGCGTCGTACGCATCCCGCAGGATGTCGGTGCCCGCGTCGATCAGCGAGCGCAGGATCGACTTGTCGCGGACGATGGCCGCGTAGTGCGTGGCATGGGCCGCGTGGGGCACGGCCTGCACCACGTCGGCGATCATGCCCGCGCCGCCGATCCGCTCGAAATCGCCCTGGGTCTTGAGCCGCTCCACGACGATCGTGGCGTCGATCCGCTTGCCGGCGTCGTGGAGATCGATCAGGTGGCGGTAGAGCGTCTGTAGCGACTCGTCCGAAAAGTCCTCGGCCCGGATCACGAGCGCCACGTCGTCGCAGACGTCCGGCTTCAGCAGGATGCTGCCGAGCACCGCCCGCTCGGCGTCGAGGTTCGCCGGCCGGTCTCGCCCCTCGGGAGCCATCGTCGGCGCGATCGCGCCTCGATCACGCCGCCGGTCGCGCGAGCGATCAGCGGTGGGACCACCCTTCGATGGTGCCATGACCATGCCTCCTTGCGGGACGGACCGGGCGGGACGGACCGGGGTGAGCCGGGGTCTCGTCAGCGGACGTGCCGGACGAGACCATCCGGCCGACTACTTGGAGCCGGCCTCGCTGCTGCTCGGCACGACCCACACCTTCAGATCGCCTTCCACTTCGGGGGCGAGCCGAACCTTTACGGTGTAGAGCCCCACTTCCTTCAGCGGGCCCTGGAGGATGATGTGCTCCGGCGCCACCATGAGATCAAGCTGCTTGAGCGACCGGGAAATCTCCGGCGCGGCGACCGAGCCGTAGAGGTGGCCCTCGTCGTTCGCGTTGGCCTCGATGGTGACGCTCGCCCGGCTGAGTTCCTGGAGCAGCGACCGCAGCCCTGCCAGCCGCTCGCGGGCGATCTCCTCCAGCTTGGCGCGGTGCTTCTCGACCATCCGCTTGTGGTGCTCGGTGGCGACCGTCGCCAGGCCCTGCGGGAGGAGGTAGTTGTAGGCGTAGCCGCGCTTGACCTCGACGACATCGCCCTGCTTGCCGAGGTGCTCCACGTTGTGGATCAGCAGCAGTTCGACCCCGCCGCGCTTGCCCTTGGGCAGGCGACGACCGGTGGCCTCGACGACGGGGGCTTCAAAGGTGGGCATGAATCAACTCCTGATGCTATGTGGAACGTGGGTGAACGGTGAGCGAAAGCGGTGCGATCTCGGCGGGGCGTGGGGCCGGATCCTCAGAACGGGATGTCGTCGTCGGCCGCCACGCCGCCTGACGACTGGCTCCCATGATAATCGGGCTCCGACTGGCTGAAGTCATCTTCCGCGGCCGGCCCGCCGCGGCCCTGGGCAGCCCGCTGGGGACGTGCCTGTCCGCCTCCCTTCGCCCCCTCTCCCCGCGGGCCGTCGCCCTTGGAGCCGAGCAGCACCATCCGCTCGCCCACGACGCGGAGCTTGGAGTTCTTTTTGCCGTCCTTTTCCCAGGTATCGAGCTTCAGCCGCCCCTCGATCATCAGCGGCGAACCCTTGGTGACGTACTCGCCCGCGATCTCGGCCGTGCGGCCCCAGAGCGTGACGTCGACGAAGGTCGTCTCGTCGACCCATTCGCCGGACGCGGTCTTGCGGCGGTCATTGACCGCCAGGCCGATTTCCGTGACGGCCGTGCCGTTCGCGATGTAGCGGAGTTCGGGGTCACGGGTCACGTTCCCGAGCAGCACGACCCTGTTGAAGCTAGCCATCTCGCATGCCTCCTATGGGATGATGAACACGTGTTCACTTCCCGGATGATAGCCCCCGGTGGCGGGGGCTGCAAGAGCCTCGGGGGTTCAGGAGGCCGGGGTCGCCGCCGGGGCGGCGGGCGTCGTGGCCCGCTTGACGGTGGCCTCTCCGGCCAGGGCGTGCTGGACGAGGGCATCGGCGATCCGATCGTCCACCTTGAGCACCAGCTTCCGGATGATGTCGTCACTGATCTCGCACTGCCGCTCGAGGGCGGTGAGACCGGCCGTGGGCATCTTGAAGTACGTCAGCCAGTAGACGCCCTTCTTGTGGCCCTTGATCGGATAGGCGAGCTTCCGCTCGTCCCAGAGGCGGGCTGCGAGGACCGTTCCCCCGTGGGTCGTGATCAGGTCGGCGACCTGCTGGGCCGAGGCGCCCGGATCGCGGGCGAACTTCGTCGGATCGAGGATGAACATGCCTTCGTAAACCGCCATGAAACTCACACTCCTACGGTGATGTCTGGTCCGGGGATGTCTGGAAACGCGTCGGGCCTGGCCGGCGGCCGAGCCCTAGTTGTACTTGTTCATGGCCGCCTGGAGGCCGACGGCGACCCACTCTTCCGCTGCCTCGGCAGCCCGCTCGATCACCGCGCCGACCCGTTCCCGGTCCGACCGGGGAAACTTGCCGAGCACGAAATCCGCCGCCTTCCATCCGGCCGGCACGGGCCCGATCCCGACCCGAAGCCGCGGGATCGTCGTCGAGCCCAGCCGAGCCAGGATGTCGGCGAGGCCGTTCTGTCCGCCGGCGGAACCGCCCGGCCTCAGCCGGATGGTGTCGAGCGGAAGATTGAAATCGTCGCAGAACACCATAATGTCAGAATCGTCGATCTTGTAGAAGTCCCTCGCCGCCAGCACGCTGGATCCGCTCAGATTCATCCAGGTGAGCGGCCAGAGGAGCAGGGCCGGCATGCCCCGGATGGTCGCCTGCGCCGCCTCCCCCTGGAACCGCTGCCGCCGCACCGGCGACCCGGCCCGACGGGCAACCACCTCCAGCACGTCGAACCCGACGTTGTGTCGGGTGTCGAGGTAGGCGTTCCCCGGATTTCCGAGGCCGACGAGGAGTTTCACGATCGATCGGCGATCTCCTGGGTGACGTGGTGGTGTCGGAGCGGGTGCGGCCCGCCGTCAGGCCCCTGCCGGGCCGCGGACGACGGGGCCAGGCGGCCCTCACTCCTTCGCAGCCTCGCCCTCGCCCTCGTCGGCAGCCTTGCGGCCGATGACTTCCGGCTCCGCTGCCGCCGACGGTGCGGTCTCGTCGACCTTCTTGCCGGGCAGCACGCAGGTGACGACCGTCTCATCCGCGTTGGCGGCCGGCCGGGCCCCGTGCTGCAGTTCGAGATCCTTGACCTTCAGCGAGTGTCCGAGCTCGAGATGGCCCACGTTCGCGACCACGAACTCGGGCACGTGGTCGGCGGTGCAGTCGAGTTCCACCTCGTGCTGCACGAGGTTGACCACGCCCCCGGCCCGCTGGCCCGGGCATTCGCCCTTGAGGTGCACCGGCACCTTGACGCGGATGTGCTCGGAGGCACTCACCCGGAGGAAGTCGACGTGAATCGGCTCGACGCCGTAGGTGTCCCACTGGAGTTCGCGGACGAGGGCGGCCGTCTTCACGGCCCCCGTCAGGTTCACGACGCGGCTGCCGTGCCGGACCGCGGCCTGGACGGCGTCGCGGCTCGCGGACAGGCCGACGCACTTCTCGCCGTGCCCGTAGAGGATGGCCGGCACGCGACCCTGGTTGCGGAGCCGGCGGCTTTCACGGGAACCCGTGCCCTGACGAAGCGTGACCTCGACCGTGTCGCTCATGGAAAAACCTTGGAAAAAACGGCGGGGGGGAATCGATGCGAAGCCCACAAGTGTGCCATGGGGTCTGGCTTCCGCAAGACGCCCCCGTTCCGGCCGGAAACGCCGGGGAACGGCGGGGCGTCAGCGGCCGGAAACCGGGGTGGCCGCGGCCGGCTGCCGTCCGGCGCGGCGAACCTCGGCTTCGCCCCGCCGGACCCAGCCCGCACCAGCCAGGAGGGCGGTGCGGGCGTGTCGCGAGCCAGGATGGCGAGCCGTCCGGCGCGGTGAACCTCGGCTTCGCCCCGCCGGACCCAGCCCGCACCGGCCAGGAGGGCGGTGCGGGCGTGTCTACTGAAACATCATGCTCACCGACTCGTTGCGGTGGATCCGCTTGATGGCCTGGCCGAGCAGGCTCGCCACCGAGAGCACGGTGATGTTGGGCAGCATCTTGCCCGAGGTGAGCGGGATCGAGTCGGTGATGATGATCTTGTTGAAGGGAGCCTGGCGGAGCCGCTCGATCGCCGGGCCGACGAGCAGCCCGTGGGTGGCGGCCGCGTAGATCGCCTTCGCGCCGTGCTTGTGGAGCACCTCGGCGGCGCCGCAGATCGAGCCGGCGGTGCTGATCATGTCGTCGAACAGGATCGCCGTCTTGCCCTCGACGCTCGCCCCGATGATCGTGGTGCTCTTGGTGGTGTCGGCGGAGAGCCGCCGCTTGTCGATGATCCCCAGCGGCGCGCCGATCCGGTTGGCATGGCCGAGGGCCCGCTTGATGCCCCCCTCGTCGGCACTGACGACGACGATCTCGTCC
>JBIIMU010000196.1:0-5424 GCA_044337845.1 Pirellulales bacterium
GCTGGCGGGCCGCCGCGTGGGGCTCGTCACGCACGCCCCGGCGGTCGATCGCGGGCTGCGGTCGGCGGTGGACGTGGTGGCCGGGCTGCGGGGCGTTTCCCTCGAGGCCGTGTTCGGTCCCGAGCATGGGTTTCACGGCCAGGCCCAGGACCTCGAAGGCATCGCCGGCAGCGGGCCGAGCCAGGCCGCGCCCCGGATCGTGAGCCTCTACGACGGCACCGCCGCGAGCCTGCGGCCGACCGCCGCGCAGCTCGCGGGACTCGACGTGCTCGTCGTCGACCTCGTCGACATCGGCAGCCGCTACTACACCTTCCAGGCCACGATGAAGTACTGCCTCGAGGCGGCGGCACCGCTCGGCATCCGCGTGGTCGTGCTCGATCGGCCGAATCCGCTCGGCGGCGTCGCGGTGGAGGGGCCGGCCCTGCGGCCCGGTTACGAGAGCTTCGTCGGGGCCCACGACATCGCCTGCCGCCACGGGCTCACGATGGGCGAGCTCGCGCGGCTCTACGCCCGGGATCTCGGCCTGCCCGACGAGGCGGTGGAGGTGGTCGGCTGCACCGGCTGGCGGCGGGGTGACTACGGCGATGCCTGCGGCCTGCCCTGGGTGTTGCCCTCGCCGAACATGCCGACGGTGGACACCGCGGTGGTCTATCCGGGCCAGTGCCTGCTCGAAGGCACGAACCTCAGCGAGGGCCGCGGCACCACGCGGCCGTTCGAGATCTGCGGCGCGCCCTGGGTCGATGCCGCGGCGCTCGCGCGGCGGCTCGGCGGCCTCGGCCTCCCCGGCGTCGCCTTCCGGCCGGTGACGTATCGCCCCACGTTCCAGAAGCACGCCGGACTCGACTGCGGCGGCGTGCAGCTGCACGTCACCGACCGCGGCGCGTTTCGGCCCGTGCGGACGGGCCTCGCGGTGCTCGTGGAGATGCGGCGGCAGGATCCGGAGCGGTTCGCCTGGCGGACCGAGCCCTATGAGTTCGTCGCCGATCCGATCGCGATCGACCTGCTCTTCGGCTCGGCCCGCGAGCGGGAGGCCATCGAGGCCGGCGCCGACTGGCGGGAGATCGCCGCGGCCTGGGAGCCGGAGGAGCGGGAGTTCGACCGCCGCCGGCGGGCGGTGCTGGGCGACGACTGAACCGCGCGGCGGCGGCGTCAGTACTTCGGCACGGCGGAGTCGATCTCGTCGCTCCAGGCGTCGATGCCGCCCGCCATGCTCTGGGCGGCGGCGAAGCCGCGGCTGCGGAGCCAGGTGGCCACCCGCAGGCTCCGCATGCCGTGATGGCAGTGCACGATGATCCGCTCGGCCTCGCGGCCCGCCAGTTCGCCGACGCGGTCCGTGATCTCCTGCATCGGGATCAGGACGGCCCCGGCGATCCGGGCCGTCTGGTGCTCGTCGGGCGTGCGGCAGTCGAGCAGGAGCGGAGGGGCCGGGCCGCGGAGGAGGCCCGCGGCGTCGGCGACGGAAACTTCGAGCGGCAGGTCGGTCATCGGGGGAGTCCGGCGGGGGCAGGGGCGTGCGTCGCGGCCGCGGCCGCACGGCGGCCCCGGACGCCCGCGGCGAGCCGGTCGAGGAGCTTCACGGTGTCGTCCCAGCCGAGGCAGGCGTCGGTGATCGACTGGCCGCGGACGAGCGGCTTGCCGGGCAGCAGATCCTGCCGGCCATCGACGAGATTGCTCTCCACCATCACGCCCACGATCTTCCGCTCGCCCGCCTCGAGCTGGGCGGCGATCGCGTCGGCCACCTCGAGCTGCCGCTCGTGCCGCTTCGACGAGTTGCCGTGCGAGGCGTCGATCATCAGCGTGGGGTCGAGCCCGTGGCGGGCGAGCACGTCGCAGGCCGCGGTCACGCTCGCGGCGTCGTAGTTCGGCGCGGCGCCGCCGCGGAGGATGATGTGGCAGTCGTCGTTGCCCTTGGTGGCGACGATCGCCGTGTGGCCCCCCTTCGTGACCGAGAGGAAGTGGTGCGGCCGCCGGGCGGCGAGCAGCGCCTCGGCCGCGATCCGCACGTTGCCGTCGGTGCCGTTCTTGAAGCCGACCGGGCACGACAGCCCCGACGCCAGCTCGCGGTGCACCTGGCTCTCGGTGGTGCGGGCGCCGATCGCCCCCCAGGCCACGAGGTCGGCGATGTACTGCGGCGTGATCATGTCGAGAAACTCGCAGCCCGCCGGCACGCCGAGCTCGTTGATCTCCACGAGCAGCTCGCGGGCCACCCGCAGCCCCTTGTTGATCTGGAAGGTGCCGTCGAGATCCGGGTCGTTGATCAGGCCCTTCCAGCCCACGGTCGTGCGGGGCTTCTCGAAGTAGACCCGCATCACGATCTCGAGATCGTCGCGGAGCCGGCCGCGTTCGGCGGCCAGCCGCCGGGCGTAGTCGAGCGCCGCCTCGGGGTCGTGGATCGAGCAGGGGCCGATCACCGCGACGAGGCGGTCGTCGTCTCCCCGGAGGATGCGGTGGATGGTCGACCGGGCCGACGCAACGACCCGTTCCACCTCCTCGGAGCAGGGGAGCTCGCGGAGCACGTGCGCGGGCGGGGAGAGCTCCTTGATGTCCGCGATCCGGAGGTCGTCGGTGGTCGAGCGGGGCGAACGCATGGCGGGCGGCGTGGCGGGGCGGCGGAACGTGGCTCCTATGGTACAGTCCGGCACGGGCCGCGGGAGCGGGGCGGATGCCGCCCGCCGATCGGGCTCCAGGAACACGGAAGGCGACCGATGCGACGAACCTCTCCGCTGCGCCCGCTGCCCGCGGTCGCGATCATGGCGCTCTGCTGCCTCCGGGCCGTGGTGGCCGCCGCGGCCGACGAGCCGGCCGCGAAGCCCGCGGGCGACAAGCCCGCCGAGACGGCCGTGGCCGAGCGCGGTCCGTTCGAGTCGGTGCTCGCCGCGAAGGGGGCCTTCGAGCCGGTCGACTTCGTGGTCGTCGAGTTTCGGCCGCAGGCCTGGCCGCAGCCGCTCGACGTGACCCGCGTGGTGCCGCACGGCAGCCGCGTGAACGCCGGCGACCCGCTCGTCGAGTTCGACACCGAGAAGCTCGATCGGGCGATCGCCGACCTGCGGGTGGAGCTCGCCCTCGGTGAGCCGGCCCTCGAGCTCGCCCGCAAGGAGCTGCCCGCGGCCGAGGCGCTGCACCCGATCGAGATGGCGGAGGCCGAGCGGGCGGCGAAGGTGGCCGCGGAGGACCTCGCCCGGTTCCTCGCGATCGACCGGGCCGCGTCGGAGGAGCAGTCGCGGTTCGCCGTGCGGGCCGCCGAGGAGCGGCTGAAGTACGCCCGCGAGGAGCTCACGCAGCTCGAGCGGATGTACAAGGACAAGGATCTCACCGAGGAGACGGAGGAGATGATCCTCCAGCGGACGCGGTTCGACGTGCAGCAGGCCGAGCAGTCGCTCACGCGGATCAAGGAGGCGTCGGAGGAGTCGCTCACCCTGGGCATCCCGCGCCGCGAGATCGAGGTGCGGCGGGCCGCGGAGAAGACGGCGATCGCCCTGGAGAAGTCGCGGGCCACGCTGCCGCTGCAGCTCGCGCAGCGGAAGCTGGCGCTGGCGAAGCAGGAGCACGAGCGGGCGGAGTCGCTGCGGCGGCTGGCCGAGCTCGAGGCCGACCGCGCCGCGGCGGTGGTGCGGGCCCCGCGGGCCGGCATGGTGTATCTGGGCCGGTTTCGCGACGGCTCGTGGAGCACCGCCGCGGTGGCCGCGAAGGCGGTGGTGGGGCAGCCGGTGCAGCCGGTCGAGCTCGACTTCACGATCCTCGATCCCGACCGGCTCCAGTTTCGGGCGAAGGTCGAGGAGAAGGACCTGCACCTGCTCTCGGCCGGACTCGCCGGCCGCGTCGAACCGACGGGCTATCCCGACGCGGAGGCCGCGGTGACGCTCGCGCCGTTCGTCCCCGTGCCCCGGGAGGGTGTGTTCGAGGCGCTGTTCGCCGTGGCGCCGCGGGCGGGCGGCCCCATGCTCCTGCCCGGCATGACGGGCACGTCCCGCTGCGTGGTGGCGAAGCGGCCGGAGGCGGTGACCGTGCCGGCGGGCAGCGTGTTCCGCGACGACGACGGCAGCCGCCACGTCTATCTCGTCGCGGCCGACGGCAAGCCGGTGAAGAAGCCCGTGAAGGCGGGCCTCACGGCCGGCGGCAGGACCGAGATCCTCGACGGGGTCGCCGCCGGCGATCGCGTGCGGACGACGAAGCCGTGAGCACCCGACTGCTGCTGGCGATCGCGATGGCCTGCGCCGCTCCCGCGGTGCGGGGCGAACCCACGGCGCCCGTCGCCGAGCCGCCGGCGGTCGCCTTCGCCCGCAAGTCGCAGCCGGTTCGCGTGCCCGAGGCGGAGATCGACGCGGCGGTCGCCCGCGGCCGGGAGTTCCTCGTCCGCTCGCAAAACGCCGACGGCTCCTTCGGCTCGGCCGAGCGGACGAAAGACCTCAACATCATGGCGGGCGTGGGGTCGCACTTCGGCTTCCGGGCGGCGACCACGGCCCTGGCGGTGCAGGGACTGATCGAAGAGGACGACGGCTCGCCGGCCGTGGCCGCGGCCATCGATCGGGGCGAGCGGTGGCTGCTCGACCATCTGCCCGACGTCCGGCGCGACGACCCCACGATGATCTACAACGTCTGGGCGCACGCCTACGGCATCCAGGCGCTCGTGGCGATGCACGGCCGCCGGCCCGACGACGCGGCCCGCCGCGCGCGGATCGTGAGCCTGATCGAGGGGCAGGTGGAGCGGCTCGCGCGGTACGAGTCGGCCCAGGGGGGCTGGGGCTACTACGACTTCACGGCCGGCACGCAGCGGCCGGCGTCGTCGTCGACGAGCTTCGTCAACGCGACGGTGCTGATCGCGCTTTCCGACGCTCGGGGCATCGGGATCGAGCCGCCGGAGAAGCTCGTGCGGCGGGCGGTGGAGGCGACCGAGGCGCAGATGCTCCCCGACTTCAGCTACCTCTACGGCTCCTATCTCAAGTGGCAGCCGCGGCGGGCGGTGAATCGGCCCGGCGGCAGCCTCGGCCGCAGCCAGGCCTGCAACCTCGCCCTGCGGCTCTGGGGCGACGAGCGGGTGAGCGACGCGGTGCTCGAGGAATGGATCGACCGGCTGATCGTCCGCAACGGCTGGCTCGAGCTCGGCCGCAAGCGGCCGATCCCCCACGAGTCGTTCTTCCAGGTGGCGGGCTACTTCTACTTCTACGGCCACTACTACGCCGCCCGGGTGCTCGAGGCCCTGCCGCCCGACGTGGCCGACGGCTACCGCGGCAACCTCGCGCGGATCATCCTCGACGTGCAGGATGCCGACGGCTCGTGGTGGGACTACCCGCTCTACGACTATCACCAGCCCTACGGCACGGGCTACGCGCTGATGACGCTCCACCGCTGCCGCCCGGCGAAGTAGCCCCCGGAAAGCCGCCATCGCGTGAGCGCTGCGGACTGCCCCTCGCTGAGTTCCGGCCT
>JBIIMU010000198.1:0-5380 GCA_044337845.1 Pirellulales bacterium
GAACGTGCCGGACGACTGCGCCGTGTCGCCGAGGAACAGGTTCTGGATGCCGACCGACGCGTCGAGATTCACCGACAGGTTGCCGGTGAGGTCCTGGTTGAAGTTGGCGAAGTCGGTCCCGGTGAGCGTCAGGCCCGGGTAGCCGGTGTTCGGCGCGGTCGGGCTGGTCCAGTTGGCGGCCGTGGTCCAGTCGCCGCCCGCCGAGGGCGAGGCCCACGTGTACACGACGGCTCGGGCCGACGAGCCGCTGAACACCACGATGGCGGCGGCCAGGCACGAACCGAGCCGCAGGGCGAATGCCGACGACGAGCGAGCCATGACGAAGTCCTCCGGGCCGGTGAATCGAGACGTGGAGCTGCTTCCCCACCCACGTCTCGAAGTTACGAAGCCCGACTGGCCCGTCGCATCGTACGGAAGGGCGAGGCTGGTTCCCGATTCGTCCCAGCAGGAGCCCGATTCGTCCCAGCAGGCGTGTCCGCTGTCAGCCGCGTCCCGGGCCCGTAGCCTCGGGATCGATCTTCAGGAGGCCGAGATCGAATCCGCGGGCGACCGCGCCGGCCCGATCCGACGCATTGAGCTTGATGAAGATGGCGGTCACATGCGACTTCACCGTCCGCTCCGCGATCCCCAGCCGGCGGCCGATCTCGATGTTGCTGGTGCCCAGACGCATCAGCCGCAGCACTTCCAGCTCCCGCAGCGAGAGCAGCTCCGGCCGCGGGGGCGACGTTGCGGGGCGGACGCCGATCTGGATCGCCTTGTGACCCGCGTGCACCTTGCGGATCACGGCCACGATTTCGTCGTGCGCGACCCGCTTCGTGAGGTAGGCGCTGGCCCCGGCCTCGATCGACCGGGCCGCGTCGGCGGCCGATTCCGACGACGTCAGCATCAGGATCCTCACCTCGGGAGCGAGCCGGCGAATCCTCCGCGACGTCTCCACGCCGTCCATGCCCGTCATGCTGACGTCGATGATGGCCACGTGGGGCTGGCACCGCTGCACGAGCTGCACGCCGGCCTCGCCGTTGTCGGCCTCGCCCACGACCACGAGATCCCGCTCGAGCGCGAGCAGGTTGGCCAGGCCGGCCCGCAGCACGGCGTGGTCGTCGATCAGGAGAACGCGGATGCGATTGGCGACCATCGACAGCCTTGCAGGGGACAGGCACACCGGCCGGGAACCCGATTCAACCGCGGAAAGGCTCGCGAGGCATGGTACGAAGGGGCGGCGCTCATTCGTACACGCGTGCCGCGGCGGTCGGCGCCGTCTGTTCCGCCGGCACCGTGCCCCGGACCGTCGTGCCGCGCCCGGGGGCCGACTCGATCTCCAGCGTGCCGCCGAGCCGTTCCACTCGCTCCCGCATGCCGGCCAGGCCGAAGTGGCCGTGCCGGGGGCCGGCCTGCGTGCCCAGCTCGAAGCCGGTGCCGTCGTCTCGCACCGCGATCGACACGCCTCCGGCCGGGTCGCTTTCGACCGCGATCCCGACCTCCCGCGGGGAGGCGTGATGAAGGGCGTTGTGGACGGCTTCCTGGACCACGAGGATCAGGTTGCCCGCCACGTAGGCGGGAATCGCGTCGGCACGGTGATCGAACGTGAGCCGCACGCGGGCGTCGTGGCCCGACTGGAGCCGCCCGACCAGTTCGCGGAGCGCGTCGGAGAACGAGCGGCCCTCGTTCGGCAGTGATCGCAGCGACCAGACCGTGCCCCGGAGCTGGTCGGCCGCATGCTCGACCATCTTGCGGGCCACACCGAGGTGACGGCCGACCTCGTGGTCGTCGCCGGGGCTGGCGTCCGCCCGGCGGTCATGCTCCTTGGCCTCGCACACCTTGAGCTGGAAGGCGATCCCGGTCACCGTCTGGAGCGCCGTGTCGTGGAGGTTGCCGGCGAGCTTGTTCCGCTCGCGAAGCGTGATCTCGTAGTCGAGCGCGGCCTGCTGCCGCGCCGACTCCTCCGCGATCGCCCGCGCCGTCTGTCGGGCCACCTCGCGCCGCAGGAACGTGACCCACACCGCCGACGCGGCGGCGAGCATCCCCAGGAGGCCGGCCACCGCCGCCAGCCGCGCGGGAGTCCACCAGGGCGGCAGCCGCACCACCTTGATGTCGCTGCGGTCGCGAACCAGCAGGCCCACCTGGGCGAGGCTCGTCGAGCCCCGCAGGTTGTCGACGTCGCCCGGAGGCCTGCGTTCCGCCTGCACGATGCCGGTGATCTCGAGGTCGCTGCCGAGCACGAACGGAACCGGGTCGTCGGGGCCGCTGTCGGCGAGGCGGGCGGTGAAGGCCGTGCCGTCCTCGGTGAGCGTGAGCAACGTTCCGCCCGCGCCCTTGTTCACGGCCTCGAGCTTCCCTTCGCAGCGGACGAGGCAGCCGTCGTAGCTGCCGGGACGGGCCACGCTGCCTTCCAGCGCATAGGCGGCGTTCACGCGGACGATGTCGCCGGGCTGGATGCGAAGCGGCGGGGGCGGCACGTCGGTGGACAGCCGGCGGGCGATGGCCCACGTGATCGCCCCCACGCCGGTCGTCATGTCAGGAAACCCCGCCACCTCGATGCGATCGCCGGGCTCGAACTCGGTGTCGTCGTCCGTGGCCGGTGCCAGATCGACCTGCACGCCCCCGATGCCCTCCTGCAGGAACAGCGTGCCCCGCGCCGCGAACGACACGATCCCCGAGGTCCGCACGCGATGGCCGCCGAGGGGCTTGGGCCGGTACCGGGCGATGCTCCCGAGCGGCGTGAGCGGCAGTGCGAACGGTCCCTGGTCGGGCCTGCGGATCACCCGCAGGTCGTCGCCGCGGGCCAGGTAGAGCCCGGGCGCGACGAACTCGCCCCGGGTATTCCGAAACGTCTTGCCCACCCCCACCACCTCGACGTCGGCATCGACCAGCCCTGCGGGCAGTTGGGGCATCACGGCCTTCGTGATGGTCACGTTGAATCGGCGCGACGCCGACTCGAAGGCCAACGACCATCGCTTCGGGTGCTCGAGCACCGCCTGCACCACCCCCGATGCCCGGATGCGCCGGCCCATGCCCTCGCCGGCGAACAGCTGGGCGATGTCGAGCGACATCGGCTCGGGAAGCGGCTGTTCGCCCAGTCGCCGGATCGAGTGCATGATGATCCAGGGCGCGTACCCCCCCGGATCCACGACGCCCGTCACCTCGACGTCGGCGCCGAGTTCCAGAGGCAGCGCCGCGAGCACGTCGCTCCAGTGCTGCCCGGGCTCGATCCGCAGCTGCGTGTGATCGACGTAGATCGCATCGCTGCCATGCTGAATGACCAGCGGCTGGACGAGCGTGACCACGCCCCGCACCACGACCGACCGCTGTCGCTCGAACTCCTCCACCGGCAGGGCGAGGACCTCGGGAATCGACCGCAGGGGAGCCGTGTCGAGTTCGCCGTCAGGGGCCGCCGCCGCCGGACGCGTAGCCGGCCAGGGCCCGGCTGGGAGTCCGAGGCCGCACAGCACGGCGGCCAGCGAGACTGCGGCACGGCGGGACGGGTGCGATGGGCTCGGCAGCATGATTTCTGCAGTGTAGCGGCGGGCCCGGCGCGGGCTGCGGGAGGGATGCCCTTTCGTACGATGCGGCCGCGGGGGCGGGATTCCATAGTGCCATCATGCGGTGGGGGGGATGGGACATGCCTCCTCCCCGTCAGTGCCATGACGATCTGGTCATCCCGGGGACAATGCACGATGAACCTTCCTTCGACAATCCGCTCGCTGCGTGTCTGCGTGGCCGTCGCGGTGCTCGCCGCCGCGGCATCATCCGCCTCCGCCGCCAACTACACGTGGAAGACGTTGTCCGGCACGGGCAACTGGACCGACTCGGTCAACTGGTCGGGTACGAGCGCGACGAACCTCTACCCGGGCTCGGTCGGCAGCGGCACGGCGGATGGCGCGTTCATCCAGGCGATCTATGCGTCCGCTCCAACCATCAATCTCAACACGTCGGTGCAGATCCGGCAGCTGAACCTCGGTGGCACCACAGGGGCGACCACGTTTCCGGTGACGCTCAGCACGTCGAACGGCAGCACGCTGACGCTGTCGCAGACCACGACCACGGGCACGGCGGTCATCGCCGTGAACTCGGCCGTCAACAGTGGGACGAACCTGCTCGCCACCGACATCCTGATGCTGACGACCGTGGAGGCCCGGATGGCGAGCGTGACGAGCGGCACGGTGAATCTGGCGATCGCTGGCAACGTGTCAGCCGGCAGTGCGGGCACCAAACTCTTTCGCTACACGCCCAACAACACCTCGACGACGACGGAGCCGTCCTTGCTCGACCTTCGCGGCAACATCACCAACGGCAGTGGACTGGTGGGCATGCTTTACCGCAACGATATGCCCAACTCGGTCAACACGCTCCGGCTGTCGGGAACGGGCAACACGTTCAGCGGCGGCATCAGCTTCTCCGGCGGCAAGCCCAACCAGAGCATTCTGGAGTCGAGCCCCGCATCCGGCACCAACGGGGCGCTCGGCACGGGCGGTTTGACGCTTGGCTCGTCGGGGTCTGCTGCCACCCTGAATCTCGGTGGCTCGCCCTCCACGGTCACGGAGGTCTGCAACATCACGGCCGGGGGCACCGGCCCGCGGCGAATCGCGGTGATCGGTGCGGGCAACCGCATCCTGTCGGGGACCGTGACCGCGACCACGACCGGCACCCTGACGCTCGCCTGCTCCAGCGCCGGCAATCTCACGTTCAGCAACGCCTTCAACGGCACCGGTCCGGTCACGATCAATAGCACGGGCTCGGGCAAGGTGATCTTCGCCGGTGCGGGCTCGACCTTCTCGGGCCCCACGACCGTCCAGGCTGGCGGTCTGCAGCTCGGTGCCGGCTCGCCGCTGGGCACGAGCACGATCACGCCCGTGGCGGGGGGCACGCTGTCGCTGTCGCCGTATGCGACGACCACCGTGGCGGGGCTGGCTCCCAACGCCGGCGGGCTGACCGATCTGGGCAACGGGTTCCTGTCGGTCACGAGCGGCCTCACGGCGACCGACCTGGTCACGGCGATCGTGGCCGGCCGCAACGGCGGCAGCTGGGACGGCACGACCGGGATCACGTCGAGCACGGTGGCCGCAGCGGTGGCGGCGGGCAGTCCGCGGGCGGTGGGCTGGCTCGACAACGGCGACGGCTCGGTGTCGGCGGCGTACGCGGCGCCGGGTGACACGAACATCGACTGGTCGATCGACATCCTCGACGCCTCGAACTTCCTGGCGGGCGGGAAGTTCGACGCGGGGGTGCCGGCGACGTGGAACGAGGGCGACTTCAGCTACGACGGGATCGTGGACATTCTCGACGCGGCCGACTTCTTCGCCACCGGGCTCTACGACGCGGGTAACTACAACACCGCGCCGGCGGCCGTCGGGGGCGTGGCCGCGGTGCCGGAGCCTGCCGG
>JBIIMU010000199.1:0-5329 GCA_044337845.1 Pirellulales bacterium
GATGTACGGCGACGTGGTGATGGGCGTGCAGAAGCGGCACGAGAACGAGCACGACCCCTTCGAGGAGGCGATGGAGGGGCTCAAGCACCAGCTCGGCATCCACGACGACACCGACCTCACCGAGGCGCATCTCCGTGAGCTGATCAGCCGCTACCTGCGGCTCATCAAGGACCGCACCGGCAAGGGCTTCCCGCAGGATCCCTTCCAGCAGCTGATGGGCGCCGTGGGCGCCGTGTTCGGCAGCTGGATGAACGAGCGGGCCATCCTCTACCGTCGCAAGTACAAGATCCCCGACGAGTGGGGCACCGCCGTCAACGTGCAGAGCATGGTGTTCGGCAACATGGGCGACGACTGCGCCACGGGCGTGGCCTTCACCCGTGATCCGGCCACCGGCGAAGACGTGTTCTACGGCGAGTATCTCATCAACGCGCAGGGCGAAGACGTGGTGGCCGGCGTGCGGACGCCGAAGCCCGTCGCCGAGATGAAGCACGAGGCGATGTTCGCCGGCACCTACAAGGAGCTGGAGAAGGTCCGCCAGACGCTCGAGAAGAAGTTCGGCGACGTCCAGGACTTCGAGTTCACCGTCGAGAAGAAGAAGCTCTACATGCTGCAGACGCGGCACGGCAAGCGGACGGCGCTGGCCTACGTGAAGATCGCACACGACATGGTGAAGCAGAAGCTGATGACGGCCGAGCACGCCATCCAGTCGGCCGACCCCGACGCCCTCTCGCAGCTGCTCGCCCCGATCTTCGACCGCCACGACTACGAGGCGGCCAGGAAGAGCGGGCGGCTGTTGACCACGGGCCTGCCCGCCGGCCCCGGCGCCGCCACCGGCCACCTCGTGTTCTCCGCGGCCAAGGCCGAGGAGCTCGCCCACAAGGGTGAGAAGGTGGTGCTCGCCCGCGTCGAGACGAGCCCCGAGGACCTCCGCGGCATGATCGCCGCCGAGGGCATCCTCACCAGCCGCGGCGGCGTGTCGAGCCATGCGGCCCTCGTCGCCCGGCAGATGGGCAAGGTGTGCGTGGCCGGTGCAGGGGCGATCCAGATCGACTATGCCAAGGGCACGCTCACCTGCGCGGGCAAGACGCTCCGCGAAGGCGACGCGATCTCCATCAACGGCTCCACCGGCGAGGTGTTCGCCGGCGGCATCAAGACCGCCGACAGCGAGCTCAAGCAGGTGCTGATCGCCGGCACGATGAAGCCCTCGGAGTCGGAGGTCTTCCAGTACTACGACTTCATCATGAAGCTCGCCGACAAGCACCGGAAGCTGGGCGTGCGCACCAACGCCGACACCCCCGAGCAGGTCCGCCACGCGATCGCCTTCGGCGCCGAGGGCATCGGCCTGACCCGGACCGAGCACATGTTCTTCGAGGGCGACCGCATCGACGCGATGCGGGAGATGATCCTCGCCGAGAACGAGGAGGTCCGCCGGGCCGCGCTCGGCAAGCTGCTGCCCTACCAGCGCGAGGATTTCGAGGGCATCTTCAAGGCGCTCGATGGCCGGCCGGCCACGATCCGCTTCCTCGACCCGCCGCTGCACGAGTTCGTGCCGCACGACGAGAAGGCCCAGGCCGACCTGGCCAAGAAGCTCAAGCTCCCGCTCGAGACCGTCAAGGCCCGCGTCCACGCCCTGCACGAGTTCAACCCGATGCTCGGCCACCGTGGCTGCCGCCTCGGCATCAGCTATCCCGAGATCTCGGAGATGCAGGCCCGGGCCGTGTTCGAGGCCGCCGCCAAGGTGCAGAAGGCCGGCATCAAGGTGAAGCCGGAGATCATGATCCCGCTGGTGGGCTTCAAGAAGGAGCTCGACAACCAGGTGGCCATCGTGCACGCCGTCGCCGAGAAGGTGCAGGCCGAGACGGGGCAGAAGATCAAGTATCTCGTCGGCACGATGATCGAGATCCCGCGTGGGGCGCTCACGGCCGACGAGATCGCGGAGACGGCCGAGTTCTTCTCGTTCGGCACCAACGACCTCACCCAGACCTGCCTCGGCATGAGCCGCGACGACATGGGGTCGTTCCTCGGGAAGTACACCGACGAGGGCATCTTCAAGGCCAACCCGTTCGCGTCGATCGACGCCTCGGGCGTGGGCGAGCTGATGAAGATCGCCGTCGAGAAGGGGCAGAAGACCCGCAAGGACATCAAGCTCGGCATCTGCGGCGAGCACGGCGGCGATCCGCACTCGGTGGTGTTCTGCCACCACGTGGGCCTCGACTACGTGAGCTGCTCGCCGTTCCGCCTGCCGGTGGCGCGGCTGGCGGCCGCCCAGGCGGCGCTCGGCAAGACCTGGTGAGTTCATGTCCGTGCCGCGGAGTGGAGTACACTCCGCGGCATGGACCTCTCACCCGAAGGCCAGCGGCTCGCGGTCATCGTCGCGGCCGTCGTCGTGCTCTGGTTCACCGAGGCCCTGCCACTCGCCGTGACGGCGCTCCTGGGCGCCGTGGCCTGCGTGGTGGCGGGCGTGGCGCCGGCCAAGGAGGTGTTCCGGCCGTTCGCCGATCCGCTGATCTTCCTGTTCATCGGGTCGTTCCTGCTGGCCGAGGCGATCCGTCAGCACCGCCTCGACCGGCGGCTCGCCTACGCGGTGCTGGCGGCGCCGGCCGTGGGGGAGCGGCCGGCCGGCATCCTGGCGGCGGTGGTCGCGGTCTCCGCCACGATCAGCGGCTTCATCTCCAACACCGTCACCGCGGCCATGATGATGGCGATCGTGAGCGGCATTCTCGCCGCCATCGAGGAGGCCGGGGCGCGGTCGGGCGTGCGTCCCGCGAACCGGTACGCGACGGGGCTGTTCCTCTCGATCGCGTTCGCCGCGTCGATCGGAGGGCTGGCCACGCCGATCGGCACCCCCACCAATCTCATCGGCCTGGCCTTCATCCGCAGCCAGCTCGGCGTCGACATCTCGTTTCCAGGCTGGTGCGCGGTGAGCCTGCCGCTGGTCGTGGTGCTGGCGACGGTGCTCGTGGTCGTCATGACCCGGCTGTTTCCCGCCGGCGTGGAGCGGCTCGAGGGGGTGCAGGCGTTCGTGCGGGAGGAGCGGCAGCGGCTGGGCTCCTGGACCGCCGGGCAGAAGTCGACCGCCCTGGCCTTCGGCCTCACGGTGGCGCTGTGGGTGGTGCCGGGTCTCGTGCTCGCCGTGTGCGGCCAGGATCATCCCCTCACGGCGTGGCTGAGGGATCGCATGCCCGAGGGGGTCGCGGCCCTCGTCGGCGCGATCCTCCTGTTTCTCCTCCCCGGTGACCGCGGGGCCGATGGCCGCACGCCGCGGGCGCTCATCTGGAGCCAGACCCGCATCGACTGGGACATCGTGCTGCTCTACGGCGGCGGCCTCGCGCTCGGGGAGCTCTGCTTCTCGACCGGCCTGGCCGCGGCGGTGGGCCGCCAGATCACCGGCTGGATCCCGCAGGGCCCCGCTGCGGCGACGGCGCTGGTGGCGGTGGCGGCGGCCGTCGCCGTGGTCACGAGCGAGTTCACGAGCAACGTCGCGAGCGCCACGATGGTGGTGCCGATCGTGATCGCGATGGGGCAGACCGTGGGCGTGGAGCCGGTCGCGGCGGCCCTCGCCGCCACCATGGCGGCGAGCCTCGGCTTCATGATGCCCGTCAGCAGCCCGTGCAACGCGATCGTCTACGGGTCGGGGCGGATCCCGCTCCGCGCGATGATGCTCTCGGGAGCGCTGCTCGACGTGATCGGCTGGGGCGTGATCACCGCGGCGCTTGTGGCGGTGGGCGGTCGCCTGGCCGCCTGAGACCCCGAAAACGACGCCGCGGCCCGGCCGGGGGCACTGCCGGCCGGACCGCGTGGGAGGGTGTCGTCGTCCGCCGCCGTCCGATCAGGCGTCGCGTCGAGGGGGGCCGAGCTCAATAGCCTCCCTCGAGAATCGCGCCGCACTGACGGCACTTCGGCAGGGCCAGCGGCTTGGGCGTGGGCATGAAGCCCTCCACCCAGAGCGCGTGGAGCCGCGGGAAGCACGGCGGCAGCGTGACGCAGCCATGACGGTGGATGTCATGCTTCGCCCGCAGCTGGCCGCACGGATCCGCGTGGAACACGCCGCCGTGATGGCAGGTCGGGCCGCACGCGGGGCCGTTGACCGTGCCATGCCATGGCGGCTGTTGCACGTTCCGGCAGTTGCAGTCGCTCCCCGCCCCGTCCGTGGACATCATCGCGGACTGGTCCATGACCGTCGTCTCCTGGGCGGTCGCGATTCCGGTCGCGAACAGCGACGGCAGGGCGACGAGGACGGCGGCGATGATGCGGCAGGGTGAACGCACGGCGAACCTCCTGAAGAAAACGTGGAACCGGCCCCACTGGCCATGGCTCCGTCTTCGTCCCGCGGAGGCTGCGGGGATCAACGAACGTGCATCGCGGACCGGTCGTGGCGGTCGGGCAAACCCTGCCGTCAGTCGAGGGCCACGTCGTCGACCGCGAACGCCTCGATGCCCTGGCGGGTGGCGATCACCACGTGCCCGCGATCCGCGTGGCGATACCCGCCGAGCCCCACCAGTGGCCGGCCGTGAAAGTAGCGGTCGACCACGCGGCCGTCGGCCCAGGCGGCCGTCACCGAGCCGTCCGGTCCGGCGATCAGCCACTGCCGCCGCGGCGTGCCGAGGAGGTCGGCCCAGGCCACCGGTTCGAACGGGCCGTCGCGATACCCTCCCGCCGCCAGCGGCAGCCGCCAGGCGAGATCGCGCGTGGCCGGATCGATCCCGGCCGCCAGGCCCTCCCCCTCGTGTCCGGTGGAGACGCCGACGATCGCCCACGCGCCGTCCGGGGCGACGGGGCCGGCCGCCAGCGTCGCGAAGGCCGGCCCGGCATCCCCCGCCGACTTCCCGTCGCGGCGGCGTGCCTGCTCGATCCGGCCCGACGCGGTGCACCCGATCACGGCTCGCTCGCCGCCGGCCGCCACCGGCGGGCCCACGGTGACCGACGTCAGCGGCCCGATGTCATGGTCGTGCCAGATCCGCTCGCCCCCGAGTGTCGCCGCCTCCAGGCCCGCCGTGCCCGAGAAGGCCACGATCACCTCCGGCTCCCCGTCGCCGCCGAGGTCCGCCAGCGCCGCATCGGCGATCGCCTCGCCATCACCGGCGGCCGGGTGGGAGGCATGCAGTCGCCAGGCGTCGTCGAACACGAACACGCGACGTCCGCCCCGGCGGCCGCCGAGCCACCAGCGTCGGCCATCGGCCGCCACCGCCGTCCGCAGGAATCCGAGCCCCGCATCGGCCGGGAGATCGAGTTCCCGGCGGCTGCGCTCCGCACCGTCCGCGTCGAACTCGACGACGGTCCTCCAGCCGTCGAGCGCCACGATCCGCGGCTCCGCCGCGCCGCTTGCTGC
>JBIIMU010000200.1:0-5302 GCA_044337845.1 Pirellulales bacterium
TGGCGAAGTCGGTCGCCGTGGCGGACGGTGCGGCCATCACGAGGGCTCCCGGGGACGAAGGGGGCGGGCGAAGCGGTGCCGCTCCGGATGCGCGGGATCGTAGTCGAGCAGTTCGTAGAGTTCTTCGCGGGTCTGCATCAGGTCGAGCAGGCTCTCCTGCGTGCCGTCCTCCACGATCATCGCGAGCCCCGCCTCCATGGCCTTCATCGCCAGCCGCAGGAGCGTGACGGGATAGAGGATGGCCGTGAAGCCGAGATCGGCGAGGTCGGGAATCGAGATCAGCGGGCTCGCGCCGAACTCCGTCATGTTGGCGAGGAGCGGGACCGAGCCGGCGAACTCGCGGCCAACCCGGCCAAACTCGTCCCGCGACTGCAGCGCCTCCGGGAAGAGCCAGTCGGCCCCGGCATCCCGGTAGGCGTGCAGACGCCCGAGGCAGTCGTCGAGCCCGTGCACGCTGCGGGAGTCGCAGCGGCCGATGATCACCGTGCCGGGGTCGCGGCGGGCGGCGGCGGCGGCGGCGAGCTTCTCGGCCATCTCGGCCGTGTCGACCACCTGCTTGCCCGCGAGATGCCCACACCGCTTGTCGGCTCCCCGCTGATCCTCGAGCTGGATCGCGGCCGCGCCGGCGGCTTCGAGGAGGCGGACTGTCTCCGCGACCTCCGCCGGGCCGCCGAAACCCGTGTCGGCGTCGACGACGACGGGGATCGACACGGCCCGGGCGAGGATCCGGGTCTGCTCGACGAGCTGCTCGCGGGTGAACAGGCCGATATCGGGCACGCCCAGCGAGCCGGCCGACAGCGCCGCGCCCGACAGGTAGATGGCGTCGAAGCCGGCCGACTCCACGAGCTTGGCGGCGAGCGGCAAGGGTGCGCCGACGATGCCCAGCGTCTCCGTCTCGGCGGCTCGGCGCAGGGCCGCACCGCCGGGGGCGGTCGCCGGGCCGTCCGGGGCGGGTCGCGGGACGTCGGGAGGGGCTGTCATGGGTATTCTTTCGGGGACCTGACGGACGAGGCGGTTATAGATGCGTGGCCTGACAGGCGAAAGCGGCGACGGCGGTGCGGCTGGCTGGGCCCGGGCCGTGGCGGAGTGCGCGGTCGTGACCGCGGCGTTCGCGGCCGCGGCAGCGTGGCCAACGCCCGACGTCAACGAGGCGGTCTACCTCACGAAGGCCCGGCACGCCGCCGACCCGGCCTGGGGCCGCGGCGACTTCTTCCTCAAGACGCCCGACGCCCACGGGATCTTCTATCTCGTCGCCGGCCCGCTCGCCGCGGCGGTTCCGCTGCCGCAGGCGGCCTGGATCGGCCGGGTCGCCGGCTGGGCGCTGCTGGCGATCGGCTTCCGCCAGGCGACCGTGCCGCTGATCGCGTCGGCCCGGTATCGCGTGCTGGCGGCGCTGCTCTTTTCGTTCGCGCTTCGCAACACCACGGCCGCCGGCGAGTGGGTCGTCGGCGGCTGCGAGGCGAAGGTGTTCGCCTGGGCGGCGGCCCTCGGCTGCATCGGGGCGGTGGCGGCGGCGCGATTCCCGGCAGCCTGCTTCCGCGGCGGAGTCGCCACCGCCTTCCATCCGATCGTGGGCGGCTGGACGCTGGTGGCGACGCTGGCGACGTGGCTGGTGGAACTCCGTCGCCCGACTGCGGCGGCCGACGCGTCGCGGCCCGGCGAGACGCCGTGGACCGGGAGAGGGGCGGCGCTCGTGGCCGGCGGCGTGGCGGCGGCGGCCCTGGGCCTCGTGCCGGCGCTCGGGCTGACGGCGGGCGTCGATGCGGCCACCCGGGCCGCCGCCACCCGGATCTACGTGGTCGAGCGGCTCTCGCACCACCTCCTGCCGCGAACCTTCGCCGACGGCATGATCGCGCGGCATCTGCTCGCCGCGGTCGTCTGGTGGCTGCTGTCGCGGGTGGTCACGCCCACGCCGCCGCGGCGGCGAATCGCCGTGCTCACGGGGGCCGCGCTCGGGATCTCCGCCGTCGGTGTCGCGATCTCGCTGCTGGAGCCGTGGGCTCCCACGATCACCTGCTCGCTCCTGCGCTACTACTGGTTCCGGCTCGCCGACGTGATGGTGCCCTTTGCCCTCGCCACGGCCTTCGCGGAGGCGCTCTCCGACGCCGCCGCCTGCGGCCGGCTCACGTCGTGGCGGCCGGCCTGGCTGCGGGCGGCGGTGGTCGGGCTGTTGGGCGTGGATCTCGCGGTGCAGAGCCTCCACTGGCCGCTGCCCGGGCGGACCACGGTGACCGCCCGCGCCGACTCGAAGGTGGCGGCGGCCGCCTGGGCCGACGTCTGCGACTGGGTGCGCGACCACACGCCCCCCGACGCCTGCTTCCTGACCCCCCGCGGCGCGGCGAGCTTCACCTGGCGGACCGGCCGCCGCGAGGTGGTGTCGTGGAAGAACAGCCCGCAGGATGCGGCATCGCTCGTCGCCTGGCGGCAGCGGATCGTCGACTGCTTCTCGCGGTCGGGATCGATCGTCGAGATGGAGCGGTCGACCGCCTCGCTCGGTCCCGAGCGGCTGCGGGAGGTGGCCGAGCGGTATGCCGCCGACCATCTGATCGTGCCCGTTGACGCGCCGCTCGTCGAGGCGATCCCGGGCGAGCGGCTGCATGCCAACGGCGCGTATGCGGTCTATCGCCTGGCGCCGCCGTAGACGGGGCCGGTCCGGGCTCTGCTCACTCGAGCGGCACGCCGAGCTTGTCGGCCTGCAGGCGGATCACGTGCTCGAAGGCCGGGAAGGGGTATTTCTTGCCGCGGCGGACGGCGTAGAGATAGGTCGAATCGACGAGCTTCTCGGGAAGCCGGCCCTCCTCGACCCGCCGCACCACCGTCTCGATGAACCGCACGTCCCGGGGCGCCTTCACCCGCAGTCCGGTCTTGAGTCGATCCGCCAAGCCCGCCACGCCGCCGCGGTCGACCGGCGGCGATTCCGCCCGCCCGAGGCCCGCCGACACGAGCGCCACGAAGACCGTGATGATCGCGGTGCGGCGGTGCATGCGGCGCTCCTCGCGCGGGGTCTCAGACGAAGCGGGCCACGGCGTACGACTTCTTGCCCGACCGCAGCACCAGCGTGGACGTGCCCACGAGCTGGTCGGCGGTGAGCCGACATGCCGGATCGGTGATGCGGCGATTGTTGACGTAGCCGCCGCCCTGTTCGATCGTGCGGCGGGCCGCGGAGGCACTCGCCGCGAGGCCCGTGGCCTTGAGGGCTTCGACGAGCGGCAGGCCCTCGCCGTCGAGCACCGTCCTCGGAAACTCGTGGCTCGGCACGTCGGCGAAGATCTCGGCGAGCGTGGCGTCGTCGAGGCTCGCGATCTCGGCGCCGAAGAAGATCTCGGTCGCCTGCCGGGCCGCCGCCAGGCCCCCGTCGCCGTGGACGAGCCGGGTGAGCTCCTCGGCGACCCGCTTCTGGGTGTCGCGGGCGGCCGGATTCGCGGCCCGCCTGGCGTCGAGGTCGGCGATCTCGGCGAGGGGCACTTCCGTGAGCCGCAGCAGGCAGCGGCCCGCGTCGTCGTCGTCGAGGTTGATCCAGTACTGGTAGAAGCGGTAGGGGCTCGTCCGCCGCGGGTCGAGCCAGACCGCGCCCGACGCGGTCTTGCCCATCTTGGTGCCGTCCGACTTCGTCAGCAGCGGGCAGGTGATGCCGTGCAGGTCGCGTGACCGGAGCCGGCGGCCGAGCTCGATGCCGGCGGTGATGTTGCCCCACTGGTCGCTGCCGCCGATCTGCACCCGGCAGTCGAGGACGTCGGCGAGGTGCACGAAGTCCCACGCCTGGAGCAGCATGTAGCTGAACTCGGTGTAGGAGATGCCGCCGTCCCGCTCGAGCCGGCTCTTCACGGAGTCTTTGGCCAGCATCTGCGAGAGCGGGAAGTGCTTGCCGACGTCGCGGAGAAACTCGAGGTAGCCGACGCCCCGCATCCAGTCGGCATTGTCGACCACGTGGACGCGGTCGCCGGCCGTGGCCAGGATCCCGCGGATCTGCCGGCCCACCGCCGCGATGTTGGCCTCGAGCTCGGCCGGCGAGAGGAGATTGCGCTCGTCGCTGCGGCCGCTGGGATCGCCGATCATGCCGGTCGCGCCGCCGACGAGGGCCACGGGCTCGTGGCCGGCCCGCGCCACGCGGCGGAGCAGCACGAGCGCCACGAGGTGCCCCACGTGCAGGCTGTCGGCCGTGGGGTCGAAGCCGGCGTAGACACGGCGGCCCGGCGTGGCGAGCCACTGCCGCAGCGCCGTCGCGTCGGTCGACTGGTGGACGAGGCCCCGGGCCTCGAACTCGGTGACGAGGTCGTTGGGCATGGCTACCGCCAGAGGTCGCCGTCGGAGAAGGGGTGGGCCGGACCGCCGAGCTTGGGGGCCGGCAGGGCCTTGAGGGCCTGCTCGGCGAGCCGCAGGTCCTCGCGCGAGGTGATCTTGAGGTTGATCGGCGAGCCGGGCACGACGGTGATGGGCTGCCCGATCCGCTCGACCAGCGAGGCCTCGTCGGTGGCCGCGCCGTCGCGGGCCGCCGCGTAGGCCCGCACGAGAATCTCGCGGCTGAAGACCTGCGGCGTCTGCGCCTCCCAGAGGCCGGTGCGATCAACCGTCTCGGTGATCAGGTGATCGGGGCCGACCCGCTTCAGCGTGCCCACCACCGGGATCGCCAGGATCGCGGCGCCGGTGCGGACACCGGCGGCGAAGACGCGATCGATCCAGGCTGCCGCGAGGCACGGACGGGCCGCGTCGTGGATGGCGACCATGTCGATCTCGGCGTCGAGTTTCTCGAGTCCGTTGCGGACCGACTCGGCCCGCGTGGCGCCCCCCTCGGCGAGCGTGATGCCCATGAAGGCGAGGTTGGCGCCGAACTTCTCGACGAACGCCTGGCGGTCGTCGGGCGACACCACCACGACCACCTGCTTCACGTCGTCGCGATCGATGAACTTCTCGGCCGCATGCAGCCAGACGGGCCGTCCGGCGAGCGGGGCGAACGGCTTCTTGTAGTTGGCGTCCTGGAAGCGGCTGCTCTGGCCGGCCGCCGCCAGGATCACTCCGAAGCGGGGCATGGCACCTCCGCCTCGACGAGGACCCGGTCCATCAGCGTCCGCACCACCGCCTTCGCGGCGGGCTTGTCGCGGAGCCAGCCGGCGAAGGCCTCGCCGTGCGCCGCGTAGAGGTCGTGCAGCCAGCGGGGCGCGTCGGCCGTGAGCCAGTCGCGGAACCGCAGCCACTTGGGGTTGGACTCGCCGTAGACCTCGCGGGCGACCCAGCAGAAGCCACCCTGCATGCCGCCACCCTGCATACCGCCGCCCTGCATGCCGCCGCCGCCACCGAGCCCGCC
>JBIIMU010000201.1:0-5259 GCA_044337845.1 Pirellulales bacterium
GGATCGTCCGCCGCGCCGGTGGATCGGCCGACATGGTCGGCTGGACCATGGTGGCGCTGGTGTCGGAGTACTGGCGAGATCGCCTGGCCGGTCTGGCCACCGGCCGCAAACTGCTGCTCTTGCCCGACTGTCCGCTGGCGCGGGAGCCGGGAGCCCCGGGCGTCCCCGGCGTCTGCGGCCCCTCGTGTGGCATCGCGACGATCTGGGCGGCCGCCCGTGACCACGGCTGGGCGATCGAGTCGACGTCGCGGGCCGTGACGGCGATCGGCTCGCTGCTGACCGGCCAGTACGACGGCGTGCTGGGGGTGGCCCGGCTCGGCGATCTCGAAAAGGCCTTCGCGATGCTGCCGGCATTCGCCCTGCCGATCGCCGCGCTCCCTTATCGGCCGGTCGAAGCCGCCGCGGGTTCGACCTGTGCGGATGCCCTGGCGGCCGCCACGATCGACGTGGAGTGGGTGCTGGGCATGCTCGGCGTGGCGGGCGGCGACGCCGCTCCGGTGGGCGACTACCTGCCGCTCCTCCGCGAGGCTGCCGGCATGTTCGAGCCGGCCGCCCTCCGCGCGCTCGGCGATCAGTTCGGCATGCCCGGCGGGCTCGCCGCCGACGAGCCGGGGCCTGCGTGGCCCCCGCTGGACGCGGCGGCGGGCATGGCCGGCGGCTTTCTCTCCCGCGGCGGCAAGTTTCTGCGGCCGTTCGTCACGCTCGCGGCCTACGACGCCGTGGTGGCGGATGTCGCCGAACGGCGGGCGGTCGCGGTGCCCGGATTCACCTCGGATCCGCTCCAGGCGCGGTCGTCGGCCCGGGCGGCCGCGGTCGCGATCGAGATCTTCCACAAGGCCTCGCTCGTGCACGACGACATCGAAGACTCCGATGCCGTGCGGTACGGTCGGGCGACGCTCCACGAGGAGGTCGGTGTGCCGTCGGCGGTGAACGCCGGCGACTACCTGCTCGGGGTCGGCTACCGCATCATGGCGGCCCTGCCCGGCGTCGACGCCGCCACGATCCGCGACGCCGTCGGCATTCTCGCCGACGCCCACGTGCGGCTCGCGCGGGGCCAGGGGGCCGAACTCTGGTGGCGCGATGGCGCGGCCGCGGGCGCCCCGGACAGGCTGTTGACCCCGGACGAGGCGCTGACGATCTACGCGCTCAAGACCTCCCCGGCGTTCGAGGCGGCGGTGGCGTTGGGTGTTCGTCTCGGCGGCGCCGATCCCGCGCGGGTGGCCGCGCTCGATCGCTACGCGCGGCACGTGGGCACCGGGTTCCAGGTGCTCAACGACCTCAAGGACTGGGCGGGCGATCTCGAGAACGACCGCCGCGAGGCCGGTGACCTGATCGGGGGCAGGCCCACGCTGCTCTGGGCGCTGGCGATGCGAGACCTGTCGCCATCGGATCGCGACGCGCTCGTCGAGGTTGCGGCGGTCGCCCGCGGGGGCGGGCCCGAGGCGACGGCGGCGGTGGCGGAAGCGCGGCGGCTGTACGACACGGCGGGCGTGGTGGCCTCCGCCGCCGCGGTCGCCGCGGAGCAGCGGCGGTTGGCCAGCGACGCGATTGCCGCCTGCCGCCTGCCGAGGCTCCGGGAGGTGCTCGAGTTTCTCCTCGACCTCGCCGTGCCTGCGGGCTGGAAGTCCGGGCGATGACCGCGGAGGCCGACGCCGCGGGCCACGACGCCGTCGCGCGGGCGGGCGGTCTCGTGGATCTGTTTTGCGAGGGCCGCGGTGAGTTCGGGACGATCGAATGCGTGCCCGCGGCGGCCGTCCCCGAGCCCGACCGGCACCTCCTCGACCACCGCGGCCACATGACGGTGACGATGGAGCGGCATCACGGCGGCGCCGTGGAGCTTCGCGTGGTGGCCGAGCGGCATCCCGGCGGAGCCGCGGCGGATGCCTACGCCCGCGAGATCATCCTCGTGCGGCCGGGCGACGTCGTCGTGCAGTGCGGGATCGTGCGGATCGATCTGGCGGCGGTGGACCGGGAGACCGCGGCCGCCATCCGCCGCCGCGCGGAGCCGCTGGGGCGGATCCTCGTGGCGGCCGGGCTGCTCTGCGAGGTGCAGAAGGTCGCGCTCCTGCGGATCGAGCCCGGGCCGCATCTCCGCCGCTGGGTCGGCGCGGCACGGCACCTCTACGGCCGCGTCGCCGAGATTTCGGTCGCCGGCAGGCCCGCGATCGAACTCCTCGAGATCGTGGTGCCGCCGGCGACGCCCCACGACTGAACCCGGCGCGCGAGCATGCGGCGGAACGGCGGGCCTGGATTTCTGGACGCGTTTCGCCGGTCCGCGCAAAACCCTTGTGGCGCAGGCGTTTACGGCGGCTGGGTCGATATTGACTCGCCGCGCAGGCGATCTGTAGAGTCTGGGTGTCTGGCAAGGATGGCATGCACGGAGGCAGGACGAGGGAAACGGACGTTCCCTTCTCTCCTTCCCCGCCTGCCGGGATTCTTGCGGGCAACGTTCCAAGCACTGGTTCGAGGGGCCGGGCGATTTCGATGCCGGAAGAAACGGCATCGGGGTCGGTTTGGCCGATGGGCTGCGTGCACAGGTTGGGTGGACGGGTTGAGTGTTCCTGGCAAGGAGGCCTAGGCGTTTCGGGGCTGAGTCGCCGGTGAGGAGGCCCAAAACGCCGTTTTGACTAGCTGCACCACGGCTAGGGAGAGGGTGGTCAAGCACATGCAAAAGACCGTGTATACGACTGGCGAAGCCGCCAAGATCTGCAAAGTGAGTCAGCAGACGATCATTCGCTGCTTCGACTCGGGACAGCTGAAGGGCTTCCGGGTTCCCGGCAGCCGCTTCCGCCGAATCCCGCGGGACCAGCTGTTCCTGTTCATGCGGGACAACGGGATCCCCACCGACGCGCTCGAGAGCGGCCGGCGGAAGATTCTCGTCGTCGACGACGATCAGGATCTCGTCGAGCTGATCACCGACGTGCTCGAGCGGGACGGCCGCTTCGAGACGCGGAGCGTGAACAACGGCTTCGACGCCGGCATGATGGTCAAGGACTATCGTCCCGACCTGATCGTGCTCGACGTGATGCTGCCGGACATCAACGGCAAGGAAGTCTGCCAGCGGGTGCGTAGCGACTCCACCATGGACGAGGTGCGGATCATCTGCATTTCGGGCATGTGCGAGCCCGACAAGATCGAGGAGCTCAAGGCGTCGGGTGCCAACGAGTTCCTGCAGAAGCCGTTCGAGGCCGAGGTGCTCGTCGATCGGATCTGCGGCCTGCTCGATATCGAGTCGGGCGTGGCCGGCTCGGGGTCGGGCACGGCTTCCTGAGCCGCAGGGTTCTCCGTTCAGTCGCCGGGCCGTCCGCGTCGTTCGTCGCACGCGGGCGGCCCGGCTCTTTTGCCGGAGTGCGATGCATGGACGGACTGCAGACCGATACGGCCTCGACGGAGACGCGGTTCGAGGTGGCCCGGGCCTTCGCCTACGGCGCGGGGCACGAGATCAATAATCCGCTCGCCAACATCGCCGCTCGGGCCCAGGCCCTGCTCGTGGACGAACGAGACCCGGAACGCCGGCGGAAGCTTGCGACGATCGTCGACCAGGCCTTTCGGGCCCGCGACATGATCGGGGGGCTGATGGTGTTCGCCCGGCCGCCGGCGCCGCGGCCCGCTCGGACCGACGTGCACGACGCGGTGCGTCCGGTGGTGGAGGCGGCGCGGGGCTGGGCGGCGGCGCGGGGCGTGCGGCTGGAGTACAACGCGGCGCCGGCGCCGCTCGTGGTGCTGGTGGATGCGGCGCAGGTCGGCGAGGCCCTTCGCGCCGTCGTGCAGAATGCCCTCGAGGCGGTCGACGAGGGAGGCCGCGTGGTGGTCGAGGTGATGCCGGGAGCCGCTGGAGCTGCCCGTGTGGCGGTGGTGGACGACGGTCCCGGCATGGACGCCGCAGCGGTGCGTTCCGCGTTCGACCCGTTTTACTCGGGCCGCGATGCGGGCCGCGGCATCGGGCTCGGGCTCCCGAAGGCACTCCGGCTGGTGGAGCTCAATGGCGGCCGGCTGGCCGTCGAGTCGCGGCCGTCGGCCGGCACTCGCGTTGTCGTCGATCTGCCCGCGGCCTGACGCCCGGAGCCTGGCCGCCGGCAAACTCGACGCAGTTCGCCCCGCTTGAGCGCGGCGGCGTGGGACGCCCGTCTTCGCAGGGCGTCCGGGCTTGTCGGCCCGGTTCCTGGTTCTCTATTCTCCGCGGTGTGCCAGGGATTCCGCCGGCGAAGGATCGCCCGCCGCGTCCGACTCAGGGATGAAGCCATGACCCCCACCTCGCCCAGCGTCCGCAGCCTGCGGCAGTCGCCCGTCGATGAGGTCCGGATCGCCCCGCCGCGGGCCGGATCCGTGCCGCCGTTTCCCGGCGATCACGCCGACTCCGACCGCGCGCTCCTCGACGCCGCTCCCGAGGCCATCGGCAGGACGCGGTCCTGGCTCCTCGACCGGCAGGCGGCCGACGGCCACTGGCGGGCCCCCCTCGAGGGCGACACCATTCTGGAGAGCGAGTTCATCCTGCTGCTCGCCTGGGTCGGGCGGCTCGACGACGCCCGAGTCCGGGGGGCGGCCGACCGCATCCTGCGCGAGCAGCTGCCGACGGGCGGCTGGGCGATTCATCCGGACGGGCCGGTCGACATCAGCGCCAGCGTGAAGGCCTATTTCGCCCTCAAGCTCGTGGGCCATGCGGCAGACGAGCCCGACCTGCGGCGGGCCCGCACCGCGATCGCCGCCGCCGGTGGTCCCTGGGCGGTCAACAGCTTCACCCGCTTCTATCTCGCCCTCCTCGGACAGATGCCCTACGCGGCGTGCCCGGCCGTGCCGCCCGAGGCGGTGCTCCTGCCGACGTGGTTTCCGGTGAACCTGTCGCGCGTTTCCGCGTGGTCGCGGACCATGATCGTCCCGCTCTCGCTGATGTGGGCCTTCAAGCCGCGGCGGTCCGTGCCGCCGAGCCAGGGCATCGCGGAGCTGTTTGCCGACGGCGGTGCCCCGCGGGCCGTGGCCGCCGCCGACACCAGCTGGTGGGCACGGTTCTTCCGGGGCGTCGATCGGGCGATGAAGGCGTGCGAGGCCGTGGGGCTCACGCCGCTGCGGGCCCGGGCCATCCAGGCCTGCCGGCGTTGGATGCTGACGCGGTTCGACGGCAGTGACGGCCTCGGTGCGATCTTTCCGCCGATGGTCTGGAGCATCATCGCGCTGAAGTCGATGGGGTGCGACGACGACGCGCCCGAGCTGCGCGAGGCGTGGAGCCGACTCGACGGACTCGTGGAAGTCGAACCGGGCGGC
>JBIIMU010000202.1:0-5255 GCA_044337845.1 Pirellulales bacterium
CGTCCACGCGAAACGGCCGCTCAGTGTGCCGCCGCAGCTCGCGGACGATGTCGAGGTCGCGGTCGGTGCCGAGCTTGATCTTGTAGATCGGCCAGCCGGGCACCTCGGCGAGCTTGGCCACCATCCGCTCCGGCGTGTCGATGCCGATCGTGTAGTTCGAGAGCGGCCCCGCGGCCGGATCGAGCCCCCAGAGCCGGTGCACGGGCCGGCCCAGCCGCTTCCCCCACAGGTCGTGCGCCGCCATGTCGAGGGCGCAGCGGGCGAACATGTCGTCGCCCAGCTCGGCAGCCAGCCCGCCGAGCAGGGCGTCGAGGTCGTCGGTCGTGCCGCGCCGGAGCAGGGGCGCCGCCGCAGAGATGCGTCGCGTCAGCGACTCGACCGTGGCGCCGTAGTAGGGATTGGTCGTCGCCTCGCCGTACCCGTGGCGGCCCTGCTCGTGAAGCTGCACGATCACGGTGTCCTGCACGGCCACGGTGCCGCGGGAGATCGTGAACGGATGACGCAGCGGCAGGGCGAAGTGCCGGATGGCGAGTTCGATCACGCGCCCCGCCTCCGCGCCGCGAGGGCGAGGATGGCGTCGACGAGCTCCCCGCTGCCGTGGCGGATCGGGTCGGCGACCGGCAGGCCGAGCTCCCGCCGCACCCGCTCCCGCTCGACGTCGGCCTCCGCGGCCGAGAGCCGCCGGCTGTTGAGCGCCACGCCGATCACGCGGCCGCCCCCGCGGAATCCGGCCAGCGACTCGTAGGCCTCGATCACCCTCGGCAGCGCCGGCAGCGGGATGTGCGGCAGCCCCATGTGGTGCGGGCGGCCGGCCTCGTACACCAGGATCATGCCGTGCGGGTCGCAGCCGTGCAGCAGGCCGAGCGAGACACCCGAGTACTGCGGGTGGGTGATCGTCGCCTGTCCTTCCACGACCACCACCTCGTGATGCTGCCGGGCGAGCACCTGCTTCTCGACGGCGCCGTTGACGAAGTCGGAGATCACGCGATCGATCGGGCAGCCGTCGCCCTCGATCATGATGCCGGTCTGGCCGGTGGCGATGAACTTCGCGTCGCTGCCGCGGGCCCGCAGCCCGCGGGCCAGCTCGACGGACGTCACCATCTTGCCCACGGAGATGTCCTGACCGATCGTCAGGATCCGGAGACACGCGTCGCGAAACGGCTGGCATTTCGCCACGTCGCGCTCCGCGTTGCGACGCACGTCCCTGAGCTCCACGCCGCGATCGCGGGCTGCCGCGGCGAACTCCGGATCGTCGGCGAGGAACTCGTGCAGGCCCGACACGATCCGCATGCCCCGGCTGATGGCCGCGAGGATCACCGGCCGCCACGTCTGCGGAATCCGCCCGCCGGGCGGGGCGATCCCGATGAGCAGCTCGTCGGCCGGGCCGGCCTCGTCGAGCGTGGCGACCACGGGGATCCGCCCGCCGGTGGCGAACAGGTCGTCGGCCGTGCGGCCGGCCTGGGTCGAGTCGAGGATGGCCACGATCTCGGGGGCCCGGTAGCGGAGCAGGCACGAGGCCGTCTTGCCGGCGAGGGGCTCTCCGTGCCCCTCCGTGAGGAGCACGATTCGATGCTGGGCGGCGGGTGTGGGCATGGGAAGAATATCCCGTCGGCACGGCCGCAGCGTCAACTCTCGACGCGGCCCGGGAAGCGGTTTACAACCGTGGTCCCGTGGGTCGCGACTCTGCCAGCATCCGACGCGGCGTGCCCGTGCCCTCGTCAGCGAGCAGGGACGGCCGTCGGGGGCGTCCCGCGTGGGGCGAGATCGTCGTGCTCGCCTCGTTCGCGGTCTCCATGACGGGAGCGTCCGTGGTCGAACCCGTCGATGTCTGCCGCCAGATCGTGCTCGTCGTCGTGGCCGACTGGCCGCACACCACGGGCACGCTCGACCGCTACGACCGCGGTGCCGGTGGCTGGGTTCGCGACGGCTCCGGCGTGCCGGTGACGATCGGCCGGGGCGGCTGCGGCTGGGGCACGGGACTGCATCCCGCGACCGACGAGGAGCCGCGCAAGCGGGAGGGCGATGGCCGCTCGCCGGCCGGCGTGTTCGCGATCGGCACGGCCTTCGGTGCCGGTGAGGCGCTCGACACGGGGCTCGCCTACCGGGCGCTGACCGCGCACGACTGGTGCATCGACGATCCGGCGTCGCCCCACTACAACCGGATCGTCGACGACCGCGACGTCGGGGACGAGGCCGTGCGCGGCTCCACGGAGCCGATGCGGCGCGACATTCATCTCGACGGCGACCCGGCCTACGAGGTCGGCTTCGTGATCGAGCACAACGCCGGCTGCGAGCCCGGCGAAGGCAGCTGCATCTTCGCGCATCCGTGGCACGATGCCGCCACGCCGACGGCCGGCTGCACCGCCCTCGCCGTGAACGAACTCCGCGATCTGCTGCGGTGGCTGCGGGCCGACGCCCACCCCCGGTTCGTCCTGCTGCCGGCCGCGGAGCATCGCCGCCGGTGGCGGGCGTGGGATCTCCCGCCGCCCGGAGACGCGTCATGAACGGCGGCCAGCGGGTCTTCGCCGGTCTGGTGTGCGGGGCCGCCGCGGGCCTCGCGCTCTCCCGCTGGGCCCCCGGCTCGGTGGAGGCGGTCGCGGCCGTCGCCAAGCCTGTCGGCACGCTCTGGCTGCACGCGCTGCAGATGACGGTCGTGCCGCTGGTCGTGTCGCTGATCGTCGTGGGCGTGTCGCAGGCGGCCGACGTGGCCGCGGGCGGCCGGATCGCGCGGCGGGCGCTGGCGTGGATCCTGGTGCTCTCGGTGGCGGCGTCGGCCTTCGCGGCCCTCGCGGCCCCCCGCATCTTCGCCCTCTGCCCGCGGGCCGATGATCTCGCGACCGTGCTGCGGTCGTCCGGGGCCGGCGAGCCGGCGCTCGCCGTGCCCGGCTCGACGATGCTCGAGCGGATCACGGCGCTCGTGCCGGTGAACGTGGTGGCGGCCGCGGCCCAGGGGGCGATCGCCCCGCTGGTCGTGTTCTCGCTGCTGTTCGCCTTCGCGCTCACCCGGCTGCCGGCGAGCCGCCGCGAGCCCGTGGTGGCGCTCGCCCACACCGTCGCCGACGCGATGATCGTGATCGTCGACTGGGTGCTGCTGGCGGGACCGCTCGGCGTGTTCGCCCTGATCCTGCCGGTCGCGGCGAAGGCGGGCGCGGCGGCGCTCGGTGCCCTCGGCGTGTACGTCGCGGTCCTGATCGGCCTGTATCTCGTGGCCACGGCGGCCGTCTATGCGGTGGCGTGCCTCGGCGGCGGGACCACGCTGCGGCGGTTCACCGCCGCGGCCCTCCCGGCCCAGGCCGTCGCGGCCGGCACGCAGAGCTCGCTCGCGAGCGTGCCGGCGATGCTGAAGGCGTCGGTCGCGCTCGGCCACCCGCCCCGGATCGGCGGTCTCGTGATCCCCCTGGCGGTGTCGCTGTTTCGGATCACGAGTCCCGTGCAGTACGTCACCGTGGCGAGCTTCATCGGCTGGGCCTACGGCACGCCCCCCGACGGGTGGTCGCTCGCCGTGGCCGCGCTCCTGGCGGTGGTGGTCAGCCTCGGCTCGGTGGGCCTCCCGGGCCAGGCGAGCTTCATGGGCACGATCCTCCCGGTGGTGCAGGCGGCCGGCATGCCGCTCGAGCCGTTGGGCCTGCTGCTCGCCGTCGACCTGATCCCCGACGTGTTCGCGACCATCGGCAACGTCACCGGCGACCTCGCGGTCACGAGCCGCGTCGGTGCGATGGAGCACCGCGATGATCCGCAGGACGGCGGCGGAGCGCCCCACTCATGATCGCCTCCGGCTGGCTCGCCCTGCTCCCGACCCTGGCGGTCGTCGCCGCCGCGATCCTCCTCCGCAGCACGCTTCCCGCGCTGGTGGTCGGCGTGCTCGTCGGCCACGCGCTGCTCGACGGCAGCGGACTGGTCGGGGGCTTCGCCGAGTCGCTGCGGCGACAGGTGGCCACTCCCACCGGCGCCTGGGTGCTGCTCGTCTGCGGTCTGTTCGGCGGCCTGATCGAACTCGTCGTGCGGGCGGGGGGCACGGCCGCCTTCACGGCGTTCGTCGCCGGCCGGCTCCGGTCGGGCCGCATGGCGCTGCTCGTCGCCTGGCTGGCGGGGCTCGTGATCTTCATCGACGACTATCTCAACGCCCTGCTGATCGGTCACGCGCTCCGCCCGGTCACCGACCGCCTGCGGGTGCCCCGCGAGCGGCTCGCCTACGTGATCGATGCGACGGCGGCCCCCGTGTGCATCCTCGTGCCGCTCTCGACGTGGGCGGTCTACGTGTCGGGTCTGCTCGAGACCTCGGGCGCCGCCGCGGAGGGGGGCGGCATGCGGGCGTATCTCGGCCTCATCCCCTGGGCGTTCTACGGCTGGGTGGCGGTGCTGCTCGTGCCGCTCGTCGCGCTCGAGTGGATCCCGGCGTGGGGGGCGATGCGGGCCGCCGACCGGCGCGTGGCCGCCGGTGGCCCGACCGCGCCGCCGGGTTCGCCGCTGGCCGACGACGCCGCGACACTGCCGGCCGACGGCAGGCTCGCCGACTTCCTGGTGCCGGTGGGCGTGCTCGTGGCCGCCACGGTGCTCGCCAAGGGCGACGCCCTGCACGGCGTGATCTGGGCGATTCTGGTGACGGCGGTCCATCAGTCGGCGGTGCGTCGCCGCCTGTCGGCCACCGGCGTCGCCGATGCCGTGTGCCGCGGCGTCGGCGCGATGATGCCGACCCTGGCGACGATCCTGCTCGCCTTCGCGCTGCAGGACGTCAACGACCGGCTCGGGCTCACCAAACTCGTGATCGACGGCGTGGCCCCGCTCATGTCACCCGCGGTCCTGCCAGCCGCCGCCTTCGTGGCCCTTGCGCTCGTCACCTTCGCCACCGGGTCGTTCTGGGGAACCTATGCCGTGGCCCTGCCGATCGTGGTGCCGCTCGCCCGCGAGCTCGACGCGCATCTCCCGCTCACGCTCGGGGCGGTGGTGTCGGCCGGGGCGTTCGGTTCCCACGCCTGCTTCTTCGGCGACACGACGGTGCTCGCCTCGCAGGCGTCGGGATGCGAGAACCTCGCCCATGCGACGAGCCAGCTGCCCTACGTGCTGCTCGGCGCCGCCATCACGATCGTGGCCTACCTGGTCTGCGGCGCCGCCTTCGCTGCGTGACCGGCCCAAGCAGGGGCTCGGCGCTGGCCTCAGCACTGCCCGGCGTGCCGGCACCGCCGCGCATCCCGCACCAGATCGAGCGTCAGCGACCCGGCGACATAGCCCGCCGCGCCGGCCCGCAGGGCCCGCTC
>JBIIMU010000203.1:0-5251 GCA_044337845.1 Pirellulales bacterium
ACCTTCGCCCTGCAGGCCCACGACCCGGGCAGCGAGGTCCACTACCGCAACCTCCGCGTGAAGCGGCTGCCGTAGGCCACGCCGCTCGGGGCTGCCCATGCCCGTCGCCGGACGCTCGCGTCGGGCATCGTGCCCTCCGCTCACTCGAATGCCGCCTTCGCTTCGCCATCGTGGCTGCGCTTGACGGCATACGCCGGCTCCCGGGCACGGGCAGCCCCGAACTCGCCGGACGCGGGGTGCGGCTGCATTTTTTCGCCGATCGTGCCGATAATGCCGGTGGTGCGGGCTGCGCCGGCCGAGGGCCGGAAACCGCCCGCGACGTGCCACGGGAGGGGTTCATGGTCACCGCCAAGCTGCCGTCCGGAATCAAGAGCGACATCACCCAGTGCATCGGCCGCACCCCACTGGTGCTGCTCCGCCGGGTGACGGAGGGCTGTGTCGCCACCGTCGCCGGCAAGATCGAGAACATGAATCCGCTCTGGAGCGTGAAGGACCGGATCGCCGGCGCGATGATCGACGCGGCCGAGCGCGACGGGAAGATCGGTCCCGACACCGTGATCATCGAGCCCACCAGCGGCAACACGGGGATCGGCCTCGCCTACGTGTGCGCGGCCCGCGGCTACAAGCTCCGCGTCACCATGCCCGAGAGCATGAGCCTGGAGCGGCGGCGGATGCTCAAGGCCCTCGGGGCGGAACTCGTGCTCACGCCCGCCGCCGAGGGGATGCCCGGTGCCGTGCGGCACGCCGAGGAGATCTCGCGGTCGAGCATGCAGTTCTTCATGCCCCAGCAGTTCAAGAATCCCGCCAATCCCGAGGTGCACCGGCGGACGACCGCCGAGGAGATCTGGGCCGACACCGATGGGCAGGTCGACATCGTGGTCTGCGGCGTGGGCACCGGTGGCACGATCACCGGCGTGGGCGAGACGCTCAAGCAGAAAAAGCCCGGCGTGAAGGTCGTGGCCGTCGAGCCGGCCAACAGCCCGGTGATCACCCAGAAGCTGGCCGGGCAGCCGATCAAGCCGGGCCGGCACACGATCCAGGGCATCGGCGCCGGCTTCATTCCCGACATCCTGAACCTCGACGTGATCGACGAGGTGGTGAAGGTCGACGACGAAGACGCGATGGAGACCGCGCGGCAGCTCGCCAAGCGGGAGGGGCTGATGTGCGGCATCAGCTGCGGCGCCGCGGCCTGGGGCGCCCTCCACGTCGCCCGCCGGCCCGAGAACGCCGGCAAGCTCGTGGTCGTGGTGCTGCCCGACCTCGGGGAGCGGTACCTCTCCACGCGGCTGTTTCCCGAGTGACCGTCCGGCAGCGGCGGCGCTCCTGTCAGCGGCGGCACTCCTGTCAGCGGCGGCGCTCCTGTCACCGGCGGCGCTGGGCGAACAGCCAGTCGAGCACGGCCGGATTCCGGTAGGCCGCCGTCCACGAGTCGTGGCCCACGCCCGGCAGCTCCGAGTAGATCGGTGTGCCCCCGGCGGCGACGACCGCCTCGACCATGGCACGCGACAGCGCGGCCGGCACGAGCGGGTCGTCGCTGCCGTGGAAGCACCACAGCGGCAGCCCGACGAGCCGTCCGGCCACCGCGGCATCGCCGCCGCCGCAGATCGGCACCGCGGCGGCAAACCGCTCGGGGCTGCGGCAGGCGAGGTCCCAGGTGCCGTAGCCGCCCATGGAAATCCCCGTGACGCAGACGCGGGCGGGGTCGGCGGGCTCCGTCGCCAGCACCGCGTCGAGGGCGGCCACCGCCGCGGCCAGATCGGTCGTCGGCCGCTCCGCCAGCGGCAGCGGCCGCTTCGCCTTCCAGTCGATCGCGGCCCAGGCGTGGCCCGTGCGGCACTGCGGCGCGATCAGGAAGCAGGGGTGGCGGCGGCGGTTCCCCGGCTCGGCCATCCACCGCGGCAGGAACTTCAGCTGGGCCTCGTTGTCGTCGCCGCGTTCCCCCGCGCCGTGCAGGAAGAGCACCACCGGAAGCCGGACCCCGGGCTGCGGCGCCTCCGGCCGCAGCAGCCGGTAGCGAAACGCGACCGGGCGACCGCCGTCGTCGACGCTGACGCTGCGTTCCTCGAAGGCATCCGGCACGGCATCCTCGACGGCGGGCGACGGCTTCATCACCACGGCCAGCCCGATCGCGAGCAGCGTCGTCGCGAACCTGCGGCCCGGCATCCTCATTCCTCCGTGGCCGAATCGCCGACGGCGAGCCTGACCCGTCGCGGCATCGTCATCCGGGCGAACATGCCGAGCGCTCCCTTGGGAAGACCGAGGAACTCGAGGTGCTCGAACCAGCCCGGGATCTCCGCGGCGAGCTTGCCCACCCGGGTGCCCCGCAGGTCGAGCCGCCTGAGCCCCTTGAGCTCCTTCAGCTGCAGCAGCCCCTCGTCGCTGACCGTGCCGCCGACGAGGTCGAGCACGGCGAGATCCTTGAGCGAATCGGCGCGGAAGCCGAGCAGGATGGCGAACACGTCGTCGGCCCGGCCGTTGGGCAGCCTCACCGCCACGAGCTTGTCGGCCACGTGCCCGAAGTCCTCGCCGAACGACCGCCGCAGCCAGTCGGTCTCCTCCATCTCGATGCTGCCGCCCCGCTCGATCGTCTCGGTGGCCACCTCCTGCTGCTGGGCGTAGGAGTCGATCTTCGACGCCAGCCACTCGAGCTTGCTGGCCTTGAACTTCACGTAGTCCGTGGCCTCGTCGAACGCCTTCTGCAGCCGGATGAAGGCCTGCGGGTCGCCGCCGCGGTCCGGGTGGGCGGTCTTCGCGAGGGCCATGTAGGCCTGCTTCACGTCCTCGAGCGTGAGCGGGGGACGGAGCCCCAGAATCGCCAGGCACTCGGGCACCTGCAGGTCGGAAGACGGGGTGGCGTGCGACATATGGGGGCTCTGGGAAAGGGACGGGGGCAGACTACGCGACGACGACCCTGCCGTCCATCGAACGCCCGGCGGCTCGCCTTGATCGCCGCGGCCGGATTGCCTATCTCCACAGACGGCCGCAGGCGGTGGAATCCGCCCCGAGGCGGCGACCAAGGAGGGCACCCATGGCTGCAGATGCGTCGAGGTGGGGTATCGCGCGCGAGGTGGCCGCGGCGGCCGTGATCGTCGCGGTCGGCATCGGCTGGCGACTGCTGACCGGTTCCCTCGAGGCCGACGCCACGCCCCCGCCGCAGGCCACTCCGCCCGCGGCGGCCGGAGCGAAGCCCGTCGCGGTCGTCAACGGCGTCGAGATCGCCGCCGACGAGCTCGCGGCCGAATGCCTCGGCCGCTACGGGTCGGGCATCCTGGAGACACTCGTCAATCGCCGGATCATCGAGCAGGCCTGCCGGCAGCAGGGCATCACCGTGACGCCGCAGGACGCCAGCGTCGAGATCGACGCGATGGCCCGCCGGTTCAGCGTGCCCCGCGACAAGTGGCTGGAGATGATCCAGCAGGAGCGGGGCATCTCGCCGAAGCAGTATGCCGACGACATCGTCTGGCCGATGCTCGCGCTGCGGGCGCTGGCCCGCGGCACGGTCGAGCCGACGGCCGACGAGATCCGGCAGGCGTTCGAGAACCGGTTCGGCCCCGCCGTGAAGGCCCGGATCGTGGCCTGTCGCACGCGGTCCGAAGCCGACGCGGTGCGGAAGCAGGCCCTCGCCGCGCCCGAGGAGTTCGGATCGCTGGCGCGGCAGCACTCCGCCGACGTCGGCAGCGCCAGCGCCAACGGCTGGGTCGAGCCGATCCGGATGCACTCCGGCGATCCCGCCTTCGACCGGGCCGCCTTCGCGCTGCCGGAGGGGGGCATCTCCGACGTGGTGCAGGTGGGCGACCAGTTCATCGTCATCAAGTGCGAGGGCCGGCTCCCGCCGGCGGGGGCGAAGCTCGAGGAGGTGCAGCCCCAGCTCGCCGAGGAGCTCCGCGAGCGGAAGAGCCGGCAGGCGTCGAGCGCGGTGTTCAAGCGGCTCCAGGAGGCCTCGACGATTGAAAACGTGATGAACGATCCGGCCAAGGCGGCCGCGCGGCCGGGGGTCGCCGCGCTCGTCAACGGCCAGCCGGTCCCGATCGAGGAGGTGAAGGCCACCTGCCTCGATCGGCACGGCCGCGAGGTGGTGGAGGTGCTGGTCACCCGCCGGCTGGTGGAGCAGGCCCTCGGCAAGCAGACGCTGACGGTCACGCCGTCCGACATCGACGCCGAGATCGCCCGCGCCGCCGCGGAGATGGGATTCACGAAGGCCGACGGCTCGGCCGACACGGCCGCGTGGCTCGACCGCGTGACCCGCCAGGAGAAGGTGCCGCTGCGGCACTACCTCGACGACGTCGTCTGGCCGACGGTGGCCCTCAAGAAGCTCGTCGGCAGCGTGCCGGTGTCGCAGGACGATCTCGACCGCGCCTTCGCGGCCACGTTCGGCCCGCGGGCCAAGTGCCGGATCATCGTGCTCGACAGCCAGCGGCGGGCCCAGGAGGTCTGGCAACTGGCGCGGCAGAACCCGACCCCGGAGCACGTCGGCACCCTCGCCGAGACCTACTCCGTCGATCCCACCACGCGATCGCTCCGCGGCGAGGTGCCGCCGATCCAGCGCTGGGGCGGCCAGCCGACGCTCGAGCGGGAGGCGTTCGCGCTCAAGCCGGGCGAGCTCTCGGGCGTGGTGCAGATCGCCGACCGGTTCATGGTGATCTTCTGCGAGGGCTTCACCGAACCCGCGAAGGTGACGTTCGCGGAAGTCCGCGCTGAGCTCTACGACGACATCTTCGAGAAGAAGCAGCGGATCGAGATGGCCCGCCACTTCAGCCACCTCCGCGAGTCGGCCACGATCGACAACTTCGTCGCGGGCACGAGCCAGTCGCCCACGCCACCGGCCACCCGCCGCGGCGGCGGCATGCCGGCCACGACGCTCTCCAAGGCCGAAGCGGCGGATCTCGCCGCCCCCCGGGCGGGCAGCATCAAGGCGGCGGCCCGGGGCGTGGTCCCGGCGGCCCACCAGGCGCCGGCGACGCGGTGACCGAGGCCTACGGAGCGGGCATCTCCCACACCGTCTGCAGCGACACCCCCTCCGGCGTCCCCCGGAGCGTGGTCGCGCCGACCCCGAACATGCCCTCCATCTCGGCGGACGTCGGGAGGAGCTGCTGGCCGCCGGCGAGGAACTCGCGGTAGGACTCCTCCACGTCCTCGGGCACCAGCGCGTCGACCATGTCGCGAAGCACGCCGAGCGAACCTCCGGCCCGCGAACTGTCGCTGATCCCGAACATCCGCGCCGGCTCGAGCGACAGCATCTCGGCGGCCCGCC
>JBIIMU010000204.1:0-5239 GCA_044337845.1 Pirellulales bacterium
GGTCCGCATCGTTCACGCGATGGCGGCTTCCTGGAGATCGCCCCCACGCGCTGGCGGCTTCCAAAGAGCACGAACTCAGCGAGGGGCTGCCCGTGCCCCGGGAGCCGGCGTATGACCGGGCACCGATCCGCTTCAGCGGATTGGTCGGCGGAGCCACGATGGCGAAGCGAAGGCGGCATCCGAGCGAGCGGCGGGCAGGATGCCCGACGCGAGCGACCGGCGACGGGGCACCGGCAGCCCCGAGCCGCGCGGAAAGCAAGCGGCACGTCCGCATCGCTCACGCGATGGCGGCTTCCTGCAACGCGATTACGCCCGGCGCTGGCAGGTTGGACAGAAGAAGGTCGCCCGCTGGGCCTGCACGATCCGCACGATCGCTGTGCTGCAGCCAGTGCACCGCTCGCCCTCGCGGCCATACACCCGATGCCGCTTCTGGAACCGGCCCACGCGGTTGTCGGCCGTGCGGTAGGTCTCGTCGCCGATGCTCGATCCCTCGTGCCGCACCGCCTCGGCGAGCACGCGGCGGGTCTCCTCCGCGAGGCGGTGCCAGTGGTCCCGCTTGAGCCGCCGGCAGCGGCTCCGCGGATCGATGCCGCAGCGAAACAGGATCTCGGCGGCGTAGATGTTGCCGATTCCCGCCACGGCCCGCTGGTCGAGCAGCGCCACCTTCACCGCCCGCCGCGAGCGGCCGAGCCGTGCCGCGAGCTCGTCGCCGGTGACGGCGAGGCCGTCGGGGCCGTGCTTGTGCGGCCCGCAGGCCCGGTCGAGTCCGGCGTCGTCGAAGAGGCGGATCGTGCCCAGGCCGCGGCGATCCCAAAACGTGAGCGGCACGCCGCGTGCGAACGCGACCACCATCCGCACGTGCTCCACGGTCGGCGGCTCGACGAGCAGCATCAGGCCCGTCATCCGCGGCTCGATCGCGAGCCACTGCCGGCCGTCGCTCGCGTCCGGGGCGATCTCGATCACGATCCGCTTGCCGCGGCGGTGCACCGCCGCGACCTGCCGGCCCGCGAGCCTCCGGGCCAGGGAGATTGCCCGCGGCTCGATCGAGATCGGCCGCACGCGGCTTCGGGGAAACCTCACCGCCGCGATCCGGCTCCCGGCGATGCCGGCGATGCCGCGGCGCATCGTCTCGACCTCGGGGAGTTCGGGCATCGCTCGTGCGGGGCGGCGGATGGTGCAGGACAAGGGTGAGGCTACAATCTCGGGGAATCGCCGGGCAACCAGCTCGCCGTCACCCGGGAAAGCTCGCCATGGCCGCCACGACCGCCGCCCCGCTGTCCAACGTGCCCGACACCCTCGGCCGATTCGGCACGTTCGGCGGCCGCTACGTGCCGGAGACGCTCTCCGCCGCGCTCGACCAGCTGGAGCGGGCCTACGCCGAGGCGGTGGCCGATCCGGCGTTCGCCGCCGAGCTCGACGGCCTGCTGTCGGCGTTCGTGGGCCGCCCCACCCCCCTGCTGTTCGCCGAGCGGCTCACGAAGCTCGCGGGCGGAGCCCAGATCTGGCTCAAGCGGGAGGACCTCTCCCACACCGGCGCCCACAAGATCAACAACACCCTCGGCCAGGGGCTGCTCGCGATCCGCATGGGCAAGCGGCGAATCATCGCCGAGACCGGCGCCGGCCAGCACGGCGTGGCCACGGCCACCGCCTGTGCCCGGTTCGGACTGGAGTGCGTGGTCTACATGGGGGCCGAGGACGTCCGCCGCCAGGCGCCCAACGTCCGCAACATGCGGCTGATGGGGGCCGAGGTGCGGCCCGTGGAGACCGGCTCACGGACGCTCCGCGACGCGATCAACGACGCGATGCGCGACTGGATGGGCTCCGTCGAGAACACGCACTACATCATCGGCTCGGTCGTCGGCCCGCATCCCTTCCCGCGGATCGTCCGCGACTTCCAGTCGGTGATCGGCCACGAGACGATCGAGATGTCGCGAAAGCATTTCGGCCGGCTGCCCGACACCGTGGTGGCCTGCGTGGGCGGCGGCAGCAACGCGGCCGGCATGTTCTATCCGTTCGTCGATCATCCCGAGGTGCGGCTCGTGGGGGTGGAGGCGGGCGGCCGCTCGGGCCAGCCCGGCGATCATGCGGCGAGCCTCTCGTTCGGCAGCCCGGGGATTCTCCACGGGTCGCTCTCCTACGTCCTCCAGGACCAGGACGGGCAGACGGCCGACGTGCACTCCGTGTCGGCGGGGCTCGACTATCCCGGCGTGGGCCCCGAGCACAGCTACTGGCACGACATGGGCCGCGTGGAGTACACGAGCGTGACGGACGCCGATGCGCTCGACGCCTTCGACACGGTGGCGAGGAACGAGGGCATCCTGCCGGCGCTCGAGACATCCCATGCGTTTGCCTGGGCCGTCCGCGAGGCGGCCAGGCGCGGTCCCGACGAGATCATCGTGGTCTGCCTCTCCGGCCGGGGCGACAAGGACGCGGCCGAGATCGCCCGGCTCCGCGGCCTCACCGTCGATGGCGCCCGGGCCTGAGGAGCACCCGTCACGTGACGACCACCACCACCGCCGCCCCGCGGCCGATCGACAAACTCGCGGCGATGTTCGCCGCCAACCGCGCCGCGGGCCGCAAGGCGCTGGCGCCGTTCGTCACGGCCGGCGATCCCGATGCCGACGCCACCGTCGCCATTCTCGAAGCCCTCGACAGGGCGGGGGCGTCGGTCTGCGAGCTCGGCGTGCCCTACAGCGACCCGATCGCCGACGGGCCCGTCATCCAGGCGTCGTACACGCGGGCGCTCGGCAAGGGGCTCTCGCTCGCCGGCGTGTTCGACATCGCCCGCCGCGCCTCAGCCGCCTGCGGGATGCCGATCCTGGCGATGGCCAGCTACTCGCTGATCTATCGCCGCGGCATCGACCGGTTCGTGGCCGATGCCGTCGCGGCGGGCCTCGCGGGCTTCGTGGTGCCCGACCTGCCGATCGAGGAGAGCGACGACCTCGACGCCGCCTGCCGCACGGCGGGGCTGGCGCTCGTGCGGCTCGTCACGCCGACGACCCCGCCGGACCGGGCCGAGGCGATCGCGAGGAAGTCCACCGGCTTTCTCTACTGCGTGTCGGTGGCGGGCGTGACCGGGGCCCGCACCGAACTGCCGCCGGGGCTCGTGGACCGCGTGAAGTGGCTGAAGACGAAGACCGACGTGCCGATCCTCGTGGGCTTCGGGATCTCGGGCCCCGAGCAGGTCAAGGCCGTGGCGGCGGTGGCCGACGGGGTGATCGTCGGCTCGGCGCTCGTGCGCCGGATCTCCGAGGCGGCCGGCCGGCCCATGCCCGAGATGCTCGCCGACGTCGCGGCCTCCACGGCCGACCTCGCCGCCGCCTGCCGCTGACGCGTCTCACGGCCTGAGAAAGCCGCGGGCCACGAGCGTGGATTCATAGGGGCTGCCCCGGAGGAGCCGCGCGGCCAGCGGCGTGGCCATGAGGGTCGTGCCGATCGCCATCAGCACGAGCATGCAGGCCACCGCCGGCGGGATCACCCCGAGATCGATGCCGACGTTGATCACGACCAGTTCCATCAGCGCCCGCGTGTTCATGAACACGCCCACCGCCGACGCCTCGCCGGCCGGCATCCCGCCGAGCCGGGCCGCCAGCCCGCAGCCGCCCCACTTGCCCAGCACGGCCACCGCGAACACCGCCGCACACCAGCCGGCCGCCTCGGGCGTGCCCAGCGAGCCGATGTTCGTCCGCAGGCCCGTGAACGTGAAGAAGATGGGCAGGAAGAACACCGTCACGAAGTCGGCGAGGTGCCGGGCGAAGGCCTCGCGAACCTTCGGCACACCCGAGAGCGACGCCCCGAGCAGGAAGCCGCCGAAGATCGCGAAGATGCCGATCCGGCTCGTGATCCAGCCCGCCACGAACAACAGCGCCAGCACGAGCGAGAGCATGCCGAGCGGCAGCCGTGGCCCGTGGTCGCCGTCGGCATCGTCCCGTACCGACCGCTCGAGGATGGGCAGCAGCAGCGGCCTCACGACGAGCAGGCAGACGGCCGCGAAGCCGATCGTGGCGGCGACCATGCCCGCGATCCTCCCGGCCTCGAAGTTGCCGGCCGCCAGCGCGGAGACGGCGGCGAGGAGCGTCCAGCCCACCGCATCGTCGCAGGCCGCCGCCGCCACCACCGTGGCGCCCAGCGGCGTGTGCTGCATCCCCATCTCGATCAGGATCCGCCCCAGGATCGGGATCGCGGTGATCGACATCGCCGTGCCCAGAAAGAGCGCGAACGCCCTCGGATCGATCGCGTGGTCGGCGCCGAGGGCCGCGAGCCGCGGCATCATCGCCAGCGCCAATCCGTAGCCCAGCGCGAACGGCGCCACGACCCCGGCGAGCGAGATGCCGGCCGCCAGCCGCCCCTGCCGCCGGACATGCGAGAAGTCGAACTCGATGCCGATCAGGAACAGCAGCAGGATCAGCCCCATCTGGCTGAAGCTCGTCAGCGAGGCGTCCAGGGCCCCGCCCGCCGCCGGGTCGCCGCCCCGAAACACGACTGCGAACAGGTCGGGGAACCACGCCCCGAACGCCGACGGCCCGAGCATGAGCCCGGCCACGATCTCCCCGACCACACTCGGCTGCCGCAGCCAGCGGGCGACCACGGCCCCCGCCCGGGCGGCGAGCACGATGACCACCAGCTGCAGGAGCAGCGGTCGCAGCGCCTCCTCCCGGCCGGCGGCGAGGAGCACCGGCACGCAGGCGGACAGGTCGAGCGGCATGGCACTCATCTGGCGGAAACGGGCACCGAACGCCTATACAACGACGGAGAAACAGTAGCCGGCATGCCCCCAGCGTGCGAGCCTGCCATGTTTTCAGCCCGCGACCCGTCCGACGTCGACCGGTTCTTCCGGGGCCTGACGGAGTACGCCTTCCACACCCGGCTCGGCGTGGTCGATCCGCCGCTGGTCGACTACGTGTCGCTGCTGCTGGTGCGGTTTCTGCGGAGCGACCTCGAGGCCGGCCTGGCCGGGCCCGTCGCCCCCGCCACCGACGTGACGCACATGCTGGTCACGGCCGCGGATCGGCCCACGCCCGACGCGGCCCGCGAGGACTACCGCCACATCGGCGACGTCACGCTGTTCTGGAGCGGGCTCTACCCGGAGGCCCTGCGGCGTCCCGACGCGCCGGGCCGCATCGACCGGCTGGCGGCCTACCGCACGACGGGCAAGCGGGCCTACCGGCTGGCCGCGATCCTCGAGCCGGAGGATGCCGACGAGGAGCGGCGGCTCCTCGAGCGGCTGGCCGCGGAGTAT
>JBIIMU010000205.1:0-5229 GCA_044337845.1 Pirellulales bacterium
GCGGGCCGAGGCGAGCAGCTTGAGCCGCTTCGCGGGAAACTTCCGGGCCGCGAGCAGGTCGAGGATGATGCGGCCCACGGCGCCCGTGGCGCCGACGACGGCGAGCGTGTCGATCATGGATGGTCCAGGGTGGTTCCGATGAGGGGGTGGGACGGCGAACGGGACGTGAACGGGCCGAGGAGGCGCGCGAACGTGGCGGCCGGCACGAAGGCCAGGTTGGCGGTGATCATCGCCAGCCCGAACTCCATCATGCCCATGGCCAGGCCGATCCCCAAGTGGACCAGCACCGCCATCGCGAGGCAAAGTCGCCGCGTCAGCCGGGGCCAGACGAGAGCGGCGTAGGTGGCCTCCCACCAGAGCGTGGCCAGGGTGAGCGCGTTGACCACGAGCGGATGGCCGGCGAGCCAGCGGAGATCGAGCGTGCGATAGCGGTCGTTGGCGATCGCCCCCCAGAGGGCCGTCCCCTCCCACCAGCTGGCCCCGAACAGCTTGCCCGCGCCGGAGAAGAGGTAGACCACGCAGAGGTGGACCTGCAGCAGCCGCAGGGCGATGGCGGCCCGCACCGACGGCGCCCCCCTGCCCTGCCCCGGGCCCGCCAACAGGGCGTCGACCGAGAGCCGGGCGCCGCTCGGCCCCACGATCAGCGGCACCAGCAGCATGCCCAGCGTGTCGTCGAGGCCGAACACATTGAGCGGGGCGCGGTTGGCGGCACTGACGAGCCCGACGAACGAGACCAGCGCCGCCAGCGGCGTCGCCAGCCCGATCGTGAGCAGGATCGCGGCCACCAGCGAGATGCCCGCCACCACGCGGATCATCGTGGGCGACGCCGCGGCGAAGTAGAGGCTCCACTGCCAGGGCTGGTCGTTCTGCCGCCACACCTGGTCGGCCCTCAGCCAGCCACGGGCGCCGAAGAAGGCATCGGCGTCGAGCAGCCAGACCACGCACGCCCAGGTGAGGATCGCACCGGTGGCGATGCGGATCACGGCCAGCGGCAACGGGTCGGCGGGGGTGAACCAGAAGGCATTCCAGGCGTCGGCCCACTCCCCGAGCCAGCCGCGCGGCCGCGGCGCGACGGCGGCGGGCGGCCCGCCGGCGGCCTGCACACCACGCCGACTCTGGGTGATCCGCGTGGCGGTCATCGCCGGGCCTCCGCCCACGCGTAGCTGCCCAGGGGCGTCACCGTGTCGGCGAACGTGCCGCTCGTGAGCACCTCGCCGGGATCGGGCAGGTAGTGCTCCACCGTCTCGAGGGTGACGCTCAGGCCCCCCTCCCGGCGCAGCAGGTTGGTGGCCACGCCCTTCACGAGCGGCTGCCAGTCCTGCTTCGCCCGCTCCCGAACCTCCGGCGGCGCGTCGGGCGGGGGCACGAGAGCCGAGATCTTCTCGCTGACCATGAACCGGCGGTGGTAGAGGAGCCGCGGCCGGTCGCGGGCCTCGTCGGGGATTCGGCCCGACGTGGTGGACCCGTCGGGCATCGTCATGGTCCAGCGGATCGTGTGGCCGGGCCCGGGATTCGGCGCGAAGAAGCGGTAGCCGTGGCCGAGGTAGAGCGCGCCGACGAGCGGCCGCAGCGGCTGCAGCAGCCGATTGGCCAGGTCGCTCGCCGGAGCCGGCCCGGCCAGCGGGGGCACGACGACAGCGGCCAGGTAGGCGAGAATCCCCACCGAGGCGCAGGCCCGCCCCGCGGCAGACCACCGGCTCGCACGCTGCTCCACTGACTGCATCGGCCCACAACCTCGGTTCACCGCAGGGAGCATCGGACGGTTCGGCCGCACCGCTCCACTGCCTTCTTCGGCAAGCGTAGGTCGGGATTCACCCCGCGCGTCGCGGGGCCGGGAGTCCACCTGAACCGGGTATCCGGTCTGCGCGGCGGATGCGGATCATGCCGCCCGGAAACGAGAATCCCCGCGTGGCCGGGGGGCCACGCGGGGATTCCACGAACTCTCTGCGACCGTTGCCCGGCTCAGTTGAGCGAGGCGGTGGCGTCGGCCGACGCGGTGCGGGCCGCGGGGTCGAGGCTCAGGTCGATCGTGTCGCCGGCGGCGAGGTCGATGACCTTCGAGACCGTCCGCTCCTGGCCGTCGACGACGGCCGCGACCCGGATCTCGTAGCCCTTCCAGCTCTTGCCGGCCGGGAGGCTCGAGGTCTCGAACGTCCGCACGTCACCGGTCGAGGCGGTGGCGTTGCCGGCCAGCCAGACCTTGGCGTCGGCCGGCACGCGGAGGGTGACGGTCGTCTTCGGAGCCTCGATGGCCGCGTTGAACGACACGCTCGACCGCTGTCCGGCGGTCAGCGAGACGACCTTCGTCGACTCCTTGCCCGCACCGTTGGCCATCTTGACCACGAACTCGTACTTCTGGCCCGACACCAGGCCCCGCGACAGGTAGCGGCGAACCGCGCCCTGCGAGGTGGTCTTCGTGCCGTTGACGTAGATCGTCGCATCGCTGGGCACCTCGACGACGAGCAGCGCCCCATCGGCGGGCACCGTCTCGCGGGAGGTCGAGTCCAGCATGCCGGGCACGGCCGACGGCGTGCCGATGATCTCGCCGCCGGTCATCGACGGCGTCTCGTTGATCACGCGGTACGACTCGATCGGCATGGCAGACGAATAGCCCTCGACGACGCCCGAGGTGGCGTAGCCGCCGTACGACCCACCGGCGGAGCCACCGCCCGAGGAGCCGCCGGACGAACCGCCCGACGAGCCGCCTGCCGAACCCGAGGAGTAGGCATAGGAGTAGGAGCCGCCCGACGAACCACCGGACGAGCCGCCGGAGCCGTAGCTGCCGCCCGACGAGCCGTGGCGGTAGGCCCGCATGGCCCGCTTGTAGGCGTGGTGGGAGCCCCAGCTGCCGCCCGACGAGCCATACGACCCGTACGACCCGTAGCTGCCGCCCGACGAGCCACCGCCGTACGAGCTGTAGCTGCCACCGGACGAGCCGCCGGAGGAACCGCCCGAGGAACCCGACGAGCCGTAGCCGCGGTAGCGGTGATGCCAGCCCGCCTGCACGTCGCAGGCCGTCGCGGCGACCGCGATGAACGACACCATTCCAGCGATCCGGACCCAGCGACGATGCGCCATCATTTCGATCTCTCTCCCGGGGAATTTTGCGATTCGACACCCTTGGCCCCGAACCGATTCGGGGGCCTGCTCACGGGTGCCGCAAAGATAGTTTGCGGGTCGGGTAAATCAAGGAAACTGGGCAAGATATTCCGCGCCACCTCCGCGGCGTCGGCCTCGATGACCCGCGATCCCGACCGCGCCGCATGCGGAAAGCAGCATGAAAACAGGCTTTTTCACGGATTCGGTGCGGTGGCGTCCGGCCGTCCCGACGCTCACCGTCCCGCCGACCGACTCCCCACGAGCGTGATTTCAAACACGAGGACTTCGTTGGGGCCGATGGCCGGCGGCGACCCCTGCTCGCCGTAGCCCAGCGCCGGCGGCACGTGAATCCGCCACTTCGATCCGGCCTTCATGAGCGGCAGCGCCTCCTGCCACGCGGGCACCACCTCGGCCAGCGGGAAGGTCGCCGGCTCACCCGCGGGATCGGTGGCATCGAACTGCCGGCCGTCGATGTGCCGTCCGGCGTAGTGGGCCGTGACGACATCCTTCGGACCCGGCTGCGGCCCGGTGCCTTCCGCGAGCACCTCGTAGAGCAGTCCGCTCGGCAGCGCGGTGACGCCCTTCTCCGCCGCCTTCGCGCGGAGGTACGCGGCGCCCTTCTCCAGGTTGTCCTTCGCGACCGCCTGCATCCGGGCCAGCATCTCCTGCTGCTTGCGTCGCATGGTCGCCTCGAGACTGACCATCGCGGCGCGAAACTTCGCCTCGTCCAGCTTCGGTGCGGCACCCGCGACGGCATCGGCCAGTCCGGCCGCCATCGACTTCGCATCGACGGGCGATCCGAGTTCCTTCTGCTCAGCGAGGATCTGCTGCCCGATCTGGAATCCCATGGCGTAGCCCATGTCCTCGGCCGAAGCGGCCGGGGGCGTCGGGGCTGCGAGCGGCTCGACCTGCCGCGCGAGGGCATCCACCGAGGTCGCGACCAGTGCGAGCGCGACGAGCGACACGATTCGATTCATGGCATCCTTTCCCAACGTGGCACGAACCAGCGAGCGACACGAGCGGCTGGCACGACGATCAGAGCCGCCATCCGCAGGCGGCAGCCTAGCACACTCCCGGCGGATCAGCCGCGGTCGCCGGCCGACGTCGGCCGGGCCAGCGCGCCCTTGGTCAGCTCGAGAAACGCGGTCTCGAGATTGACCTCCTGCTCGCGGAGCGTCACCAGGCCATGGCCGTCGGCCACGAGCCGGGCGGCGATCGCCGATGCGTCCGGGACCCCGTCGGCCAGCGCGACCACGACCTCTCCGTCGCGCACCGTCACCGCCGCCGCCTCGGGGCAGCGGTCGAGCGCCTTGGCCGCCGCCTCGGGCGAGCCGGCCACGCGAATCCGCACGGTCGGCCGGCCCCGGACCTGCGCGAGCAGATCCTGCACGTTTCCGCAGGCGAGCAGCCGCCCATACTCGATGATGCCCACGCGGTTGCAGATGTCGGCGAGCTCCGGAAGGATGTGGCTCGACACGAGGATCGTCTTGCCCATGCCCTGGAGCCGCTTGAGCAGATTCCGCATCTCGATCCGCGCCCGGGGATCGAGTCCGCTGGCGGGCTCGTCGAGCAGCAGCACCTGCGGATCGTGCAGCAGCACGCGGGCCAGGCCGAGTCGCTGCGTCATGCCCCGCGACAGGCTCGTGACGAGCTCGTCCCGCTTGGCGACCAGGTCCACCAGCTCCAGCGACCGCTCCGCGACCTGCCGCCGCTTCGGCCCGTCGATCCGGTAGGCGGCGGCGAAGAACTCCAGGTATTCGATCACCCGCATGTCGTCGTAGACGCCGAAGATGTCGGGCATGTAGCCGATCGCGCGGCGGATCTCGCGGGGGTGCGTGTAGATGGAATGGCCGCACACGTAGGCCTCGCCCCACGTCGGCGACAGGAGCGTGGAGAGGATGCGGATGGTGGTCGTCTTGCCCGCCCCGTTGGGCCCGATGAACCCGAACAGGTCGCCCTGCGCGAGCGTGAGGTCGAGCGCGTCGAGGGCGACGAAATCACCGTACTTCTTCGTGAGGTCGACCGTCTCGATCATGGGGCTGACTCCGCGGACACGGGAACCACGATGCGCACGAGCGTGGGGGCCGCGGGCCGCGGCTCGGCCGCGCCGCCCCGCGCGGCGATCCGCCA
>JBIIMU010000206.1:0-5222 GCA_044337845.1 Pirellulales bacterium
CGCGCCACGTCCGCTCCCGCAGGCCGACACCCCGAGGACGACGCTCGTCGTCACCGGGCATGGTAGCCGTGACGACGCCAGTCGTCAAGAACGTGCGGGAACGAGATTGCGGTGTCACGCGCCCGCGCGCCGACATCGCCCATATGCTACGATGCCGCCCCACGAGGTCACTTCCGGGGACGTTCGACGATGCGACGACAGGCCATGCTCGCGGGACTGGTCTCTGCATGGGCACTGGCGGCCACCGCGGCCGTGGCCGCCGACGCCACGCCGCGGCCCCGCAACGTGCTGTTCATCGTCGCCGACGACCTCAACACGATGCTCGGCTGCTACGGCGACCCGCTCGCGGAGACGCCGCACCTCGACCGCCTCGCCGCCCGCGGCGTGCGGTTCGACCGCGCCTACTGCACCTTTCCACTGTGCGGACCGAGCCGCAACTCGCTGCTCACGGGGCTCCATCCCAACGCCACCGGGATCGTCGCCAACGCGCAGGTGTTCCGGCAGACGATCCCTGCGCACCCGAGCCTGCCCGAGTTGTTCCGCCGGCACGGCGGCTTCGCAGCCCGCGTCGGCAAGCTCTACCACTACAACGTGCCCGCCAGCATCGGCACGGCCGGCCACGACGATCCCGCCTCGTGGGAGGCCGCCTTCAATCCGGCCGGTGTGGATCACCTCGAGGAGGAGCCGCGGATCTTCTCGCTGAAGCCCGGGCAGTTCGGCGGCACGCTCAGCTGGTTCGCGTCGCCGGCCCCCGATGCGGCCCACACCGACGGCCTCGTGGCCGCGCGGGCCGAGCAGGTGCTCGCCGAGTGCGCCGCCGACCGCGGCCGGCCCTTTTTCCTCGCCGTCGGCTTCTACCGCCCGCACACCCCCTTCGTCGCCCCGCGTGGCTACTTCGACCGGTACCCGGAGGACCGGATGCCGGTGGTCGCGGGGGTCGAGGCCGACCGCGGCGACATTCCGCCGGCCGCGGTCGAGAGCGGCCTGAAGGAGCAGGACGAGATGACCGACGCCCAGCGACGGCAGGCCCGGCAGGCCTACCTGGCGAGCATCAGCTTCATGGACGCGCAGGTGGGCCGCGTGATCGCCGCCCTCGACCGACTCGGACTCGCCGACGACACGATCGTGGTGTTCACGAGCGACCACGGCTACCACCTGGGCGAGCACGGCCTGTGGCAGAAGCGGAGCCTGTTCGAGGAGAGCTGCCGGGTGCCGCTGGTGATCGTGTGGCCCGGCCGCACGCCCGCCGGCGGCATCGCACGGGCGCCGGTCAGCCAGGTCGATCTCTATCCCACGATCGCCGCCGGCTGCGGACTGGAGTCGCCCCCGGGCCTGCCGGGTCAGGACCTCGCGGCCATGCTCGCCGATCCCGATCGGCCAGGCCGCAACTGGGCCCTCACGCAGGTGGAGCGGCCCGCGCGGAAGAAGCGGGCGGCGGACGGCTCGCCGCCCCCCGGTCCCTCGTACGGCTATTCCCTCCGCGCGCCCCGCTGGCGCTACACCGAATGGGACGAGGGCCGCCTCGGCCGCGAACTCTACGACCACGAGGCCGACCCGGCGGAACAGACGAACCTCGCCGACGATCCCCGGCACTCGGCCGACGTCGAGACGCTCTCGCGGCAGCTCCGCGACGCCGTGGCCGGCACGTTTCCGGAATCGGGCACGCGGCCCCCGATCCGCGAAGGCACCTGGCCTCCCGCGATTGAGGTTCGTGAGGCGGCCCGCCGCTGATCGCCGTCCTGTCACCGACTCACCATCTCATCCCGGAGACCATCGAATGGCCCGCACCCGCCGACCTCTCCTCGCGCTGCTCGGCATCTTGGCCCTCGTGGCCGCCCCGGCGCGAGCCGAGCAGCCGCCGTTCCTGTCCGGCGCCCGCGTGGCGGTGATCGGCGACTCGATCACCGAGCAGAAGCTCTACAGCAAGTATGTGGAGTGCTGGCTGCTCGCCTGCTCGGGCATTTCCGACCTTCAGGTGATGCAGTTTGGCTGGTCGGGCGAGAAGGCCGACGGCTTCGCGAAGCGGGCCGCCAACGACCTCGCCGTGTTCCACCCCACCGTCGCCACGCTCTGCTACGGCATGAACGACGGCGGCTACCAGCCCTGGAAGCCCGAAATCGGCGCGACGTATCGGGCCAATATGCGGAAGGTGCTCGACCGCCTGGAGGAAGCGGGCGCGAAGACGATCGTCGTGGGCTCGCCGGGCGCCGTTGACACCAACTTCTTCCGGCCGGGGCAGACGATGGGCGACCAGCCGGCCCACGTCGCCTACAACGACACCCTCGCGCACCTTCGCGACATCGACCGCAGCCTCGCGGCCGAGGAGGGCTGCCGGTTCGCCGACGTGCACGCGGCGATGGCCGACGCGATGCGGAAGGCCAACGCGGCCCGCGGCCCGAAGTACGACGTCTGCGGGGGCGACGGGTTTCATCCCGGGCCCAACGGCCAGCTGCTGATGGCCTACGCCTTCCTGAAGGGCCTCGGCGTGGACGGCGGCATCGGCACGATCACGATCGACGCAGGGGGTGCCGCTGCCGCGACACCGGGCCAGGCCGTGCGGTCGGCGAAGCACGAGGCGGGCCGCACGACCATCGAGCTCGAGAGCACCCGCTGGCCGTTCTGCTTCGAGGGCGACGGCACCTCGAGCACGAGCACCCGCAGCATCCTGCCGTTCGTGCCCTTCAACGACGACCTCAACCGCTATGTCCTGAAGGCCGTCAACCTCACGGCACCGCGGGCGAAGGTGACGTGGGGCGGCGAGTCGAAGGAGTTTGCCCGCGAGCAGCTCGAGCAGGGCGTGAACCTTGCCGCCGAGTTTCCGCGGACGCCGTTCGACGAGCCCTTCGCGGCCCTCGCGGCGGCGGTGGCGGAGAAGCAGGCCTACGAGACCTTCATGATCAAGCAGATCGTGACCGACTTCCGCCAGATCCCGGGGATCGCCGACGATCCGGAGGCACAGGCCGCCGCGAAGCTCCTCGCCGACCGCCTGATGCGCCGCTGGCGGGAGCTCGAGCAGAAGGTCCGCGCACGCCTCGTGCCGGTGAAGCACACGCTCACGATCGAGCCGCTCGCCAGCTGAGCCACGAGCGATCCGCCGGTCCGCATCGCTCGCAGGAAGCGTAACGGCGTAAGCCGTACGACCGCGCCACGCCGGAGTCCGCATCGCTCACGCGATGGCGGCTTCCTGATCCGACCGGAAGCGTAACGGCGTAAGCCGTACGATCGCGCCACGCCGGAGTCCGCATCGCTCACGCGATGGCGGCTTCCTGATCCGACCGGAAGCGTAACGGCGTAAGCCGTACGACCGCGCCACGCCGGAGTCCGCATCGCTCACGCGATGGCGGCTTCCTGATCCGACCGGAAGCGTAACGGCGTGAGCCGTACGACCGTCCCACGCCGGAGTCCGCATCGCTCACGCGATGGCGGCTTCCTGATCCGACCGGAAGCGTAACGGCGTGAGCCGTACGACCGTCCGCATGCCCGGCTTCCTGGAGCCCGAACTCAGCGGGACCGCTCCAGGCTTCGCCGCGTCACCCAGGCCCGGTAGGCGAACATGAACATCAGATTCGGCCACGAGAACAAGAGCCGCGTGACGAGGCCCCACAGACCCCGCTTGTGCTCGTATTCGATGTGCTCGCGGATCTCGGTGCGGCCCGGGTCGAGCGGCACGAACGTGTGCGTGTGCTCCCACTTCGCGGCCGGCCCCGACGCCTGGACGTCGGTGAAGCCGCGGTCGCTCACGTCGCGGTGCACCGCCTTCCAGCGCAGGGGCAGGGGGCCCACCCAGAGCGTGAAGGTGGAGACCGAGCCCTCCGCGAGCGGCTCGAGGGAGTGCAGCTGCACGATGGTCGGCGGCGGGGTGAGCCGCTTCAGTGCCGAGGTGTCGCGGTGGAAGTCGCGAACGGCTTCCAGCGGGGCGGACACGACGAACGCGTAGTCGAAGACGGGCATAGTCGGGGATTCTAGGCCCGTCGCGGCGGGCCGCCGCTCGGGGTTGCGAAAAAGCCCCGTCCCGGTACCATACAGGGCTTCCCAATCCCCGTTTTTGCGAGTGTTCCGTGGCACGTTCCTGTCAGGTTTGCAGCAAGGGCTTCTCGGTCGGCAACCAGGTCACGATTCGCGGCAAGGCGAAGTACCTCGGCGGCGTCGGCACCAAGGTCACCGGTATCACCAAGCGGAAGTTCAAGCCCAACCTGCAGCGGCTGCGGGTGACGGTCGGCCGCGGCACGAGCACCACGCTGCTCGTGTGCACGCAGTGCATCAAGAGCGGGGCCGTCACGAAGCTCGTGAAGCGGCAGCCGTTCCGGCTTCCCAAGGTCGATAAGGCCGCCAAGCCGGCCGAGGAAGCGGTGCCGTCGGGTCCGCGTGCCCGGCCCTGATCGCGGCGCACGGGGGGCCGCGGCCATGGCACTCACTCGGCAGGATGTCGCGAAGGTCGGGCTGCTCGCGCGGCTGGCCCTTTCCGACGACGACCTCGACCGCATGACCGGCGAACTCTCGAAGATCGTCGGCTTCGTATCGCAGCTCGAGGAGCTCGACACAGCCGACGTGTCTCCACTCGCCCACCCCCTCGACACGCAGAACGTGTTCCGCGACGACGAGCCGAAGCCGTCGCTGACGACCGAACAGGCGCTCCAGTCGGCGCCCCGGCACGACGGCACCTGCTTCCTCGTGCCCGCCGTCCTCGGGGAGTCCGGCGCCGCCTGACGGCTCCACGGCCGTCGCCCTTTCCGGGGATTCCGCCTCCCATGCAGCCTCTCGAACTCTCCGCCGTCGACCTCGTGGCCGCGATTCACCGCGGCGAGGTCTCGGCCGTGCAGGTCGCGGAGGCGTTTCTCGACCGGATCGCCCGTGTCGACGGCAGCATCCACGCGTTTCTGCACGTCGACCGCGAGGCGGCGCTCGCCCGGGCCGCCGACATCGACGCCCGCCGCAAGGCCGGCCGCCCGCTCGGAGCCCTCGCGGGCCTGCCGGTGGCGGTGAAAGACGCCCTCTGCACGAGCGATCAGCCCACGACCTGCGCCTCGAAGATGCTCGCCGGCTACCGACCGCCGTACGACGCGCACGTGGTGGCCCGGCTCCGCGAGGCCGACGCGGTGCTCGTGGGCAAGACGAACATGGACGAGTTCGCGATGGGCGGATCCAACGAGAACTCCGCGTTCGGCCCGGTCCACAATCCGTGGGATCTGGCCCGCGCGCCCGGCGGCTCGTCCGGGGGCTCG
>JBIIMU010000207.1:0-5220 GCA_044337845.1 Pirellulales bacterium
CTGGCCGCGCCAGCAGGCGGCCCACGGATCGTCCGGCGTCTCCCGCGCGGCGGTCTCGACCCGCGACTCGAGCTTCTCCACCTGGTGGAACACATCGATCGAATCGACGCCCCGCGACACGACCTCACCGCGGCAGGCGACGAGATTGCCGGGCACGGCGCCGCCTCGCGTCACCCACTCGCCGAGCCGCGTGCCGTCGATCAGGGAGATCTCCACGACGGCCGGCGCGTCGGTGGGCACGAGCATCGTCGTCGAGGTGACGATGCTGCGGCCGCTGGTTGCCACTCCCGGCGCATGGTCGCGCTGCCAGAGGCGGCGGCCCGTCTCGAGCGCCACGCATTCGACGCCGCCAGCCGAGACCACGCACACCCGGTCACCGACGACTCCCGCCACCTGCACCCGGCCCCGCGCCGGCGTCCGCCAGCGCACGTTCCCGTCGCGCAGGCCGAGGCACGTGACGCCGTCGCCGTCGTACGGGGCGAGGAGGACGGCGTCGCGGGCGATGACGGGATGGGAGGCGCGGCCGCGGAGCGCCGCGAACGCCCGCGCCTCCGCGGCGGGCGACCGGCCGCGGAACAGGCCCCCCATGTCGGCCTGCTCGCCGGCCACGTCGATCGTGGGATACCGGTGGGCCCAGAGCAGATCCCTCGTGGCCAGATCGATCGCGACGACCGCCCCGCCCGCCAGCGGGCAGACGAGCACGCCGTCGGCGGCGGCGGGCGCGAGCCCCGCGAGCCTCCGCGCGAGTTCCGCCGGCCCCGCGTCGCCCTCGTCGCCGGTCAGATCGGCCAGCGGCTGCGACCACCGCACCGTCCCCTGGCCGGCGTCGAGCACGTCGACGGAGACGCGGCCGCTGCGTTCCACCAGCACCGCGAGGTCGCTGCCCATCACGAGCGGCGCGCCCAGGAACCACACCTCGTCGGCAGCGTGCTGCTCCGGGAGGGCGTCGCCGGCGGCCGGGGCTGCGGGCAGCCGCCACCGCACCGCGCCGCGGGCGGCGACGTCGTAGGCCGTGAGTACGTTGCCTCCGGATCGCGCCGCCGCGCGACCCGCGTCACCGACGGCCAGCATCGTCCGCCCCGCCCGCGCCGCCGGCGGCCCCCGGTGCTCCACCGCGAACACGCTGGCCCCATCGCTCGAGAGACCGCCGCTGGTTGCGTCATCGAACACGCGAGCCAGGGATGCCTGGAGGTCGGCCTCGGTGGCGGGCGTGGCCGCGGCCCGCGCCGACTGCAGCCAGAGCCGCCGCCCCGATTCGAAATCGACGCCCAGAATCCCGAGGGGCGTCGGCGTGACCAGGGCGTCGCCCACCACCACGACCCCCGCCGCGGGCATCATCGGCCCCTCGTCGGCCGCGGTGGCCCGGCGGCGCCGCTCGAGCAGCCGCGCCTCTTCGGCGTGCCGCGCCAGCGGCACGCGGTATCGCGGCGCCAGGAGCGGCCGCGAGGCCGACGCGATCGCGTTCCGCGCGGCGTCGCCGCCGGGCTGCAGCCACTCGACGGCGTCGCGCCGCGGCGGTGCCACGTCGGCAAGCCGCACGTCGCGACCTCCGATCCGCACGGGGTCGCGGCCGGGGTTCGTGCCGTCGGCGTCGTCCGCGGTCGCGGTGACCAGGCGTCGCATCGTCTCCACCGCCGATCGCACCGCAGCGGGAGCATCGCCGGCGTCGAGCCGCTGCACCCAGCCCGCCGCGGAGAGCACGTCTCCCGACTCGATCGCCACGAAGGCCGCGATCACCGCGGCGTCGCGGCCGGCCGGAGTGGCGAACCACCTCCGGGCCACGGCGACGATCGCCTCGTGGTCGCCCGCCTCGATGGCCGCCGCCAGCGCGCGGTCGGCACGGGCACGGAACAGAAGCTGATAGGCGTCCCGCGCCGGCGCGGGCAGGCCCGCGATGAGCGCCGCCGCCTCGGACCGAATGCTGCGGCGGCTCGGCCCCGGGCCGACCCCGGTCACGAACGCGTCGGCACGCCCCGCGAGCATGCCGTCGATGGCCACCGCTGCCGAAGACCAGTCGGCCCGCTCGAGCAGTCGTCGCGCCCGCTCCAGTTCACGCTCCAGATCGCGATCGCTTGGCAACGCGAGCGTCGGGTCGTCGATCGCATCGTCCGCGGTGGCCTCGCCGGCCGTCACCTCCTGGGCCGCCGCGGGAGGCTCGGCATGCGCGGCGACCGACCCGCCCGGCCAGGGGCCGCACGCGCTGCCCGCCCACGCCAGCATGGCGGTCACGACCGGCCATCGGCACCCGCTGAGAGAGTCACGGTTCATGGCTGCGTGGCATCCGCAGGACGGCGTCTCCGACGCTTCATTGGCGATGGTACCACCTGCGAGTCAGGGCCGTCCCGGGCACGCCGCCGGCCCGGCCGCCCCGCCCCACAGCGGCCCGCGCCACCCCGCCCTGTCGGAACCGGGCCGGCCTCGACCGCGGGGGGGCGGCAGGTCGGGCCGTCCTCGGCCGGGCGGCGAAACCGGCCGTTTTGCGGAAAAATGGCCGGTTCCGCGTCCCGCTCGGAGGAGTGCGGCCGCGGCAGGATCGCGGTCAGAACCGCTGTTTTCGGCCTGCAAGCGGGTTTTTCTGGTTTGCATTTTGAAACCCGGAAAGTCTAATCGGGCCTCGTTCGGCGTTTTCGGCCGAGATTTTCATGATGCGGCGGGCTTTCTGCCGCACACGAACTGGACTCATTTGGGAGGAACTGGCGATGGCGAAGAAGTCGGGAAGCAAGCCGATGACCAAGACGGAGATCATGCGCAGCATCTCCGAGACGACGAACCTTCCGAAGAAGGACGTCGTGGCGGTGCTCGAGGCACTCACCACCGAGATTCACAAGGCGCTCAAGGGCTCGGGTATCGGCGTGTTTTCGATCCCCGGCCTGGTGAAGATCGAGCGGCGGAAGGTGCCTGCCCGTCCGGCGCAGAAGGGCGTCAAGAACCCCTTCACCGGGGAACTGCAGGACCGTCCCGCCAAGCCGGCGAGCGTGAAGGTCCGCGTGCGGGCCCTCAAGAACCTCAAGGCGATGGTTTCGGGCTGATCCAGCCGACCACGCGCGATATCGACGCATCCTGAGACGGGCGACACTCCCCACAGTGTCGCCCGTCTTTTTTGTTCCCGGGAACCCTCGGGTGACGGTCGGACGCGGCCCCGAACTGGCCTGTGTCCGCCGTGGTCGGCGCGGTAGTGTCCGACCCGCCCGGCCGGCTCGGCCGCGGCGTTTCGGCCCGGGTCTGACAGCGAGACGCGTCGATGGGATCGATTCGCGACGAACTTCGCCGCTTCGAGCGCCGCCGGCTGCGGCCGCTGTTCCGCCGCTTCAAGAGGCGTCGCGACGATCAACCGGCCGCCATCCCGCTGCCGGCGGCCGACGTGCGGGTGGGCGACGACCACGAGGAACTCCTGGTGGCGCTCGTCCGGGCCGAGCTGCGCCGCCGAACGGCGGGGGATGCGGCGGAGCCGCTGGCCCTCTCGAGCGCCGGCGGCGGTGGAGAAGCCGAGCGGTTGGTGCGTTCGCTGCTGGCATCCGGCGACGGGCCCGCGGCCGGCGCGGCGCCGCGGAGCGAGGCGGCGTGATGCAGCGGCGCGGCGACCGCATCGACGTGCTGGCGGATCTCCGCAGCCTCCAAGATCCCCTCTACGCGGGCCGGGGGATCGGCTCGCATGCCGAGTTCCTCCTCGCGACCCTGCGCGACCGCGGGTCAGCCAGCCTGCGGCTCGTCGGCCTCGTCGATCCGACAGGTGCGCCCCCCGCGCCCGGGGTCGCAGCCGCGTGCGACGAGCTCAGGCCGGTGTTCGCCGCCGACGCGGCCGCCCGGTCCGTGTTTCTCGCGCTCTCGCCGATGACGCACGACACGCGTCCCCCGGCGCGACTGCTCGACCGGGCCGATGTCCGGGCCGCGGCCATCGTCTACGACTTCATTCCCCTGGAGTTCCCCGAGCGGTACCTCGAGTCGCGGGCCGCCCTCTACCGCTATGCCGCCGCCTCGCTGTGGCTCGGCGCGCACGAGGCGTTTTTCCCCATCTCGCACCATGCGGCCGAGGAGCTCACGCACCGCCATGCGATCGAGGCGTCGCGGATCGACGTGACCGGCGTCGCCCTCCGCGACGCCTTCGCGCGCCGTCTCGCCGGGGGCGGCGCCCGCCGTCCGGCCGCCGCGGCCGACGACGCGGTGCTGTTCATCGGCGGACCCGATGAGCGGAAGAATCTCGACGCCGCCGTGGCAGCCTTCGTGACGCTGCGGGCCGAGGGACGCCCCACGCTCCAGCTCGCCGTCGCCGGCGGCTACCCGCAGGACTGGCGGGAGCGGGTGCGGGCGCGCTGCGGCCACGCGGCCGCGGGCATCCTGTTTCTCGACCGCCTCAGCGACGACGAACTCGCCGACTGGCACGCCCACGCGCGGGCGACCGTGATCGCCTCGCGGGCGGAGGGATTCTCGCTGCCCGTCATCGAGTGCATCGCCTCGGGGGGGCTGGCGGTGGCGTCGGACATCCCGGTGCACCGCGAACTGCTGGCCGACCCCGGCCTCCGCTTCGATCCGGACCGACCGGACCAGCTGGCCGCGATCCTCGGCCGCGTCATCGGCACGACGGGCGAGCGGTCGCGACTCGCCGCCGGGCAGCGGGCCACCGCGACCCGCTTCACGGCGGCCGCCGTCGGGGATCGCTTCTGGAACGCCTTCTCCGCCCGCTTCCTGCCCGCGCGGATCGGCGGCCCCGCGCCGCGGCGGCGGCGGTCGATCGCCTTCGTCACGCCGTTCCCCCCGGATCGCACCGGCGTGGCCGACTACTCACTGCGGTGCGTCGAGGCGCTCGCCCGGCACGTCGATGTCGACGTCTACACCGATCAGCCGCAGCCCACCGTCACGGCGGCGGTCCGGCAGTTCCATCCGATCACGGCGGCGGCCTGGCTGCGGCCCGACTACGACGCCACGATCGCGGTCGTGGGCAACTCGAGCTTCCACACGCGGATCATCGAGCTGCACCGTCGCTTCGGCGGACCGTGCATCGTGCACGACAACCGCCTCGCCGAGCTGACGGCGTGGTGGAAGGGGCCCGAGCATCTCCGGTCGGTCGCCGAGCGGACGCTGGGCCGTGGCGTGCGACCCGAGGAGGTCTCGGGCTGGCTCGCCGATCCCGGCGGGCTGCCGACGCTGTTCTACGACGAGATCCTCGACGCCGCCCGACCGCTCCTCGTGCACAGCCGCGGCATCCAGGAGCACGTCCGCCGC
>JBIIMU010000208.1:0-5208 GCA_044337845.1 Pirellulales bacterium
GCCCCGGGAAGCCGCAATCGCGTGAGCGATGCGGACCCGCCCCGGCCCGCCGGTTTGGGCTTTCACGCGACCGCGGCCGCGGGATACGCTTTTCGTTCGGTCGCTCCCACGCTCCCGCGAAAGGATTCGCCATGCGTCGCCTCGCCCTGCCATGCCTCGCGGCCGCCGTCGCCGCCGCCCTCGCCGGCCCCGCCTGCGCCCAGGTGCAGATGACCGGCGGCCAGGCGGAGATCCAGACCGTCAACTCGGCCCGCCAGACGCTCGACGAGTTCGCCGGCCTCGCCATCGAGTCGATCCCGCCGGCCATGTTCGGCAGGGCCGAAGGCGTGGCGATCTTCCCCGACATGATCAAGGGCGGCTTCATCCTCGGGGTCAACTACGGCCGCGGCGTGCTGCTCGTCCGGCGGCCCGACCGCACGTGGAGCCCGCCGGTCATGGTGACGATGGGCGGCGGCAGCCTCGGCTTCCAGGCGGGCGTGCAGTCGGCCGACATCGTGCTCGTGTTCGCCACGCCGCGGAGCCTCAACGGCATCCTCAACGGCCAGAAGGTGACCCTCGGCGCCGATGCGTCGATCGCCCTCGGGCCGGTGGGTCGCCAGGCCAATGCCGGCACCGACGCCCGCCTCGGCGCGGAGATCTACTCCTACGCCCGGAGCCGCGGGCTGTTTCTCGGCGTGTCGATCAACGGCGCCGATCTCTCGGTGGACAACAACGCCAACTCCCTGCTCTACGGCCGCTTCGGCGTGACGCCCGCCGACGTGTTCGCCGCCCGCGGCCTCGCCTTCCATCCGGAGGTCAAGGCCCTGATCGACGACCTCAACACCCGCAGCCAGGCGGCGGGCCAGACCGTTCCGCCCGCGCAGCCGGAGCCGGCCGCCATGCAGCCGCTGCAGGTCCCGCAGCCGACTGCCCAGCCCGTCGTGCAGCCGGTCGGAGGATTCCCCAGGCTGCCGCCGCAGCTGCCCGTCCCGCAGCAGCCGACCGCGCCGGTCACTGGCGCGACGAACATGCCCTACATCCCGCAGCCCGACGCGCCACCACTGGTGCCGATCAGGTAGCCGGCTCCGACCTCGGAACCACGATCCCGAGCGCGGCCAGGCGGGGGAGGGTGACCGCGACGAACGTGTCGCAGGCCGTCTCCACCAGGGCCCGCTGCTCGGCCGAATCGTGCACGGGCGTGCCGTCTCGCTGGAGCGTGCGACCGGCCGCCGCGAGCCGCTCGGCCATCCGCTCGGCCAGGCCGTCCGGGCCGCCCGCCACGATCTCCCGCAGGATCGCCGCGTCGAGGTCGCCGATCGTCTGGCCGGTGCCGATCCGCGGGCTCGCCAGCGGCACGGGCCGTCCGCCGAGGGCGTCCGATTCGATCACCCCGCGGTTGAAGGCGAGCGGGACCGTCCACGGCGGGCCGCCCGTCGGGCCGGTGCCCGGCACGCGGCCGGCCGACACCTCGAACAAGCCCAGCGCCACCCCCGCGTCCACCGCCCGGGCGAGGTCGTCGGCGGGCGTCGCCGCCAGACGGGCGTCGGCCACGATCCGCGACAGGGGCAGGCTGTCGGCGGAGAGCACGTCGAGCAGCCCCGCATACAGGGGCCCGTCCACGGTGCTCGTCACCACGCCGAGGTTGGACTGGAAGGGCAGCGTGGTGCCCGGCCGGGCCACGCGAAACTCCAGATCGTCGGCGACGGCGAGCCGCCCCTCGAGCCCGCCGAGCGAACGCGGCTCCTTCGCGTAGACGTCCCAGCGAAACGCGGTGTTGGCGGAGAAGTCCTTGTGGGCCTCGGTCACGAGGCGGTCGCGGGTGGTGCGAAACAGCTCCTGGAACTCCGGCCGCACGCAGAGGTCCCAGAAGTTGGTGTGCGTCGGCTGGCTGCCCACGAACTGCAGGCCCGCCCCGCGAAACAACTCCGCCACCTCGGCGAAGTAGAAGCTGGTCCAGTGGGCGTTGAGATACTCGTGGGCGAGATACCGCGGATCCTGCCTGAGCAGGGCGTCGAGGTAAGCCGACGCCCCCGGGTTGTCGACGAAATACTTGGCCTGCCGGTCGCGGAGAAACACCAGGTAGGCCAGGGCGTCGCGGATCCGCTGCATGCTGTCGCCCTGCCGGAGGGCCGCGTACTGCCGGAGAATGCCGCGGATGGGCTGGAGGTGCGCCCAGCCGGGCATGGCGTTGTAGCTCACCAGCAGCAGCCCGCCCGGCGCGAGGTGGCGGCGGGCCACGTCGAGGATCCGCTCACGAACCTCCGGCCCCACCCAGCTGAACACGCCGTGGAGGGCGATGAACTCGAACTCCCCGAGGTCGGCGGCGAGCGCGGTGAGGTCGGCGGTGAGCACGCGGGCGTTGCCCAGCCCCGCCGCCGCGATCTCCCGCGCGGCGACGGCGGTGTGCTCCGGATTGACGTCCACGCCGACGAACTCGCCGCCGGGATTCGCCGCCGCGAGCGTCGAGAGCACCCGCCCGAGCCCGCAGCCCAGCTCCAGGTAGCGAAACCCGCCCGCGACCGACGGCGGCGCCACCCCGTTGAGGGCCGCCACGTGCCGCAGGGCCACGGGGGCCATCTGGGGGTAGAACCCCGGGATGTAGGCGACGTCGGTGATGTAGCCGGCTGCGGACATGCCGCTGTTTTACGATATCCCCACGGCGGCGTCGCTGTCGGCGGGCCGGGACCGCCGATCGGCGACGATCGACGCCACCACGCCGGTCAGGATGATTCCGGCGATCACGGTCAGCAGCACGAGGTTGAACCGCGGGCCCAGCAGATGGTGCAGCTGCTCCGCCGCCAGCATCTTGCCCCCCACCACGAGCAGCACCGTGGCCAGCGCCGGCTTGAGGTAGCGAAACCGCCCCACGAGCCCCGCCAGCGCGAAGTAGAGCGAGCGGAGCCCGAGGATCGCGAACACGTTGCTCGTGAACACGAGGAACGGATCGCCCGTGATCGCGAAGATCGCCGGGATCGAGTCGACGGCGAACACGACGTCGGCCGCCTCCACCATCACGAGCGCCACCGCCAGCGGCGTCAGCGCCAGCACGGTCCCGGCCGCCCGCGGCACCCGCACGAAGAACCGCTGGCCGTGATACTGGTCGACGATGGGCACCAGCCCGCGGCACCAGCGCAGCAGCCGGCTCTTCGCCGGATCCCAGTGCTCGTCGCGGGCGGTGAGCATCCTCAGGCCCGTGATGATCAGGAACACCGCGAACACACCGAGCAGCCAGTGGAACTCGGCGATCAGCCGCGCGCCCACCACGATCATCACCGCCCGCATCGCCACCGCCCCCGCCACGCCCCAGAACAGGACGCGATGCTGGTAGATGCCCGGCACGGCCAGCGTCGTGAAGATCATCGACATCACGAAGATGTTGTCGACGCTCAGGGACTTCTCGACGAGGTAGCCGGTGAGGTACTTCTCGGCCGCCGAGACGCCGTCGTTGACGACGCCGTCCACCGGGTCGACGGCGGTGCCGAGCCCCCACACCTTGTGCTCGTAGCCCACGTAGACGACGCCGGCGAACGCGACCCCGAGGGTCAGCCACACGGCCGACCATCCGAGGGCCTCCCGGAAGCCCACCACGTGCGCGGACCGGTGGAACACACCGAGGTCGAGCGCCAGCAGCACGATCACGAACGCGGCGAACAGTGCCCAGGCTGCGATCATTGCTGGCCTCCTGACAGCAGACCCAGGCTCGACGCCTTCCGCTGGCGGGCGGCGTGATGGTCGTGGATCCGCTCCACCTGCCGGCCCACCGTCTGACCGACGCGGGTCGTGGCCCGATCCACGGCCGTCACCCAGTCACTGTCGGCCACGGCGGCCACCACCACCCCGCAACCCCGGACCTTCACCAGGATCCGGCACAGTTTGTCGACCCCTCCCCGGGGGCCGTTGCGATCGTGCAGGAACACGAAGATCTTGCCGATGCGGCCGCTGAACCGGGCCAGCGCGTACCGCAACCGCCGTTCGATGTGGTCGGGAAGATCCTTGGGCCGGCGCACCCCGCTGTCCTTCAGATGCCAGATCATGTGGTCGTCTCCTCGGCCGACAGCCGCCCATCGGCCGTCACGTGGTGATTCTTCGCCATTTTCCGTCCCAGGGGAGACTTGTTTGTTCCGCATCCGCGCATAGAAAAAATCAATACACCCCCTTTCCCCGGAGCGGCCCATGGACTGGCTCAACTACCACCACCTCCTCTACTTCTGGACCACCGTCCGCGAGGGCAGCATCACGAAGGCCTGCCGGCGGCTCCACCTCACCCAGCCCACGGTGAGCGCGCAGATCCGGGCCCTGGAGAAGTCGCTCAAGTCGGCGCTCTTCGACCGCTCCGGCAAAACGCTCGCCCTCACCGACACCGGCCGGATGGTCTACCGCTATGCCGACGAGATCTTCGCCCTCGGCCGGGAGCTGCAGGACGCCCTCCACGACCGGCCCCGCGGGCAGGCGCTGCGATTCGCCGTGGGCGTGGCCGACACGCTGCCCAAGGTGCTCGTGCACCGGCTGCTCGCTCCGGCCTTCGAAGCCGGCGACGACGTCCGCGTGACGTTCATCGACGGCGAGCCCGAGCGGCTTCTCGCCCAGCTCGCCCTGCACGAGCTCGACCTCGTCGTGAGCGATTATCCGGCGAGTCCGCGACTGGGGCTCAAGGCGTTCACCCACGTGCTCGGTGAGTGCGGTGTCACCTTCCTGGCCACCGCCGGCCTCGCCCGCGGCATCCGCAAGGGCTTTCCCGGCTCGCTCACCGGCGCGCCGATGCTGCTGCCGGTCGGCACCTCGGCGCTCCGCCGGAGCCTCGACCAATGGTTCGACGAGCGCGACATCCATCCGCGGATCGTCGGTGAGTTTTCCGACAGCGCGCTGCTCAAGGCCTTCGGGGCCGCGGGGGACGGTGTGTTCGCCGCCCCGACGGCGGTCGAAGACGAAGTGCTCCGCATGTATGGCGTCCGGATCGTCGGCCGCGAGCCGGGGATCCGCGAACGGTTCTACGCGATATCGGTGGAGAAGCGGCTCAAGCACCCCGCCGTCGTCGCCATCTCGCGGGCCGCCCGCACGCGGCTGTTTCGCGAGTGAGCCCCGCGGCCCGGCTCCCGCTCACGCCACGTTCGCGGTCCATTGCCGCCACTTCCGCCGCAGCCGGCGCCGCAGGCTGCCGGCCGCGTCGGGCAGGCGATCGAGGCCGAGCCGCCGCGCGGCGTCGCGGCGCCGGGCCACGGGCTCGATCGG
>JBIIMU010000210.1:0-5181 GCA_044337845.1 Pirellulales bacterium
TGCCGCGACAGGCGGGCGGCTGTCCTGCCGTCTGGTGACCGTTTTTTATCACCCGGTCCGCCCGCACGACCCTCCCGATCGGCGTCACGTGAACGTCTGCCGGCACCTGCTCCCGACGGCCCAGCGCGGCCGGCTTCGCGACCCGCAGCTGGCGTCGATTCGCCCGCTCGTGGATCAGGACCTGCCGCGGCTGGCCGCGTTGGTTGGCAGCTGTCGGGGACATGGCGGCCTGGGGGACGCGGCATCGGCCCGGGGGCTCCTCGGCACGCTCACCGGCTCCGAGGGCCGACGGCCGCTCGCCTGGCTCGCGGAAAGCGACGCCGCCGCAATCGCCGCGATCGGCCTGACCGGCGTGACGGTGGCATCGCGCGTGTGCTGGTCGATCCCGTTCCTGATCGTGGCGCCGGATGCGCGACGGACGGGAGTGGGAACGAGCCTGGTGCGGGTGGCCCTGAGCGAGGCGGCGGCACGCGGCGCGACCACCGTGACGGCCGAGACCCTGGCCACCTGGCCGGCGGCCGACGGGTTCTGGCGGTCGGTGGCGACGCTGCTCGCGGGCTGAGCGTCGCCACCCGGGCCGTGGGGGTCAGCTGAGCCGTTCCTTGAGCCACAGTCCGGACCCGAGAAACGCGACCCCGCTCGCCAGCAGGTTGATGCCGATCAGCGTGCCGAGATACACCCCGGACATCTGCGTCGGGCTCATCAGCAGCATGCCGCCGAGCAGGGCCGTGATCAGCCCGTCGGCGAGCACCCAGCCCCACGGGAAGTCGCGGGGCAGGGAAAACGCGGCCGTCAGCTTCGCCGCCGCCTCGAACAGCAGCACGAGGCCGAGGAACGTGGTCATGGCATGGACGCCCTCGGCCGGGATGGCGAGCATCGCCGTGCCGGCCACGAGCGACAGCCCGCCGCAGAGCAGGGTCAGCCAGAAGCCCCGCCACGTGGCGGTGCCCGCCGCGGCCCCGAGCTGCGTCACGCCCGCGGCGAGCAGGGCTCCGGCCACCATGAAGTCGATGAACGTGGCCGCCGCCCAGGGCACCGCGACGGCGAGGATGCCGAGGCCCGCCAGGGTGACGCCCAGCCAGATGAGCCGCGACTTCAGTCGCGACGCGAGCCCGTGATCATGATGCGCGTGGTCCATGGCAAACGCCGCTCCTGGGGGTGTGGTCGGGGGCACCCCTTATACACCGCAGACACGCCAGCCGCGCCGCGAACGCGAGCGATCGTCAGGCCGCCCCCAGCCCCTCCATCCGCCGCCAGGCGCTCAGCTGCCCGAGGTGCATCATCATGTGGCCGCCGCAGTAGAAGGCCTGGGCCGAGCCGATCGTCGGGAACAGCTCCTTCATCCGGCCCTCGGCCGGGTTGGACTGCTCGAAGGCGGCGTCGGGCGTGCTCCGGAGCGCGCCCATCGTCATGCGGTGCCCCTCCAGGAAGAAGGCCACCACCTGGTCGAGCGGGGGATAGAAGTCACCGTCCACGTCGTCGACGCACCGCGCGTCCTTGGAAAACACGAGCTCGAAGCCGTCCGGCACCGGCGGCGCGGGGTGGCCGATCAGCCGGAGGATCTTCGGGGCGTAGAGGCTCAGGTGCCCGTAGATGAAGACCGGATGGTTCGACTCGACCACCACGCCGCCCGGCGCGGCGAAGCGGCCCGCCCGTTCCGCGGGCACGCCCCGGAGGAGCCGCTCGGCATAGCCCAGCGACAGCTGGAGCGAGTCGGCGATCACGTTGCCGAGTGACCGTGTCATGGCAAGGGCTCCGGAGGCGGTGCCCGGACAAGCGCCGGGCCAGACAGGCGATTCTCGCGGTCTCAGCGGCGAAGACGCAAGTGGGCGATCGCCTCGGGGAGCGCGTCGCACTCGGCGGCGAACACCCGGGCGGCGAGCGATTCGGGCGTGTCGTCGGGCAGCACCGGCACCGTCTTTTGCAGCACGATCCGGCCGTGGTCGTATTCGTCGTCCACGAGGTGCACCGTGCAGCCCGACACCGTGCAGCCCCGCTCGAGCACGGCCCGATGGACGTGCATGCCGTGAAACCCCTGGCCGCCGAAGGCGGGCAGGAGCGAGGGGTGGATGTTGATCACGCGGCCGGCGAAATCGTCCGCGATCCGCACGAGATGCAGGAAGCCCGCCATGACCACGAGATCGGCCCGGGCGTCGCGACACGCGGCGAACACCTCGGCGCTCCAGGCGTCGAGCGGTCGGCCCCGCGGCGACACGACGCGGACGGGAAGGCCCGCCGACTCCGCGATCCGCACGCCCCGCACGTCGGGGCGGCTCGCCACGACCACCTCGACGCTCGCCGCCAGCCGGCCGTCGCGGATCCGCTCGAGCAGGTTGTCGAGCGTGCGGCCGGAGCCCGAGAGGAGCACGGCGAGCCGCAGCGGCCGACCGGAATGCGGGGCTGACGTCATGCGTTCGTGCCGGCGTCGGCCCTCGTGACGGCGATCGCCAGTGGATGGCCGTCGATGTCGTGCGGCTCGGCCGCCGCCGGCGGGGTGCCGAAGTGGATCGACGCGGCGAGCGTCTCGCCGGCGACGTAGTCGCGATGCCGCTCGAGGGCCGTGCGGAGCTCCGCCGACTCGGTCGCGAACACGAGGTCGATCCGGTCGGTGAACTCGAGGTCGAGCTGTTTCCGCTCGGTCTGGATCACGTGCACCACCTCGCGGACGAGCCCCTCGGCCACGAGCTCCGGCGTGAGTTCCTTCGCGATCACGACCACCGCTCGCGGGCTCTCCGCCGCCGCCCAGCCGGGCTTGGCCGTCGTCCGCACCAGGATGTCGTCGCTCGTGATCTCGGCCACGCCGCCCCCGGGCAGCGGCACCTCGGCACGGCCGTCCGCCGCCAGGGCGGCGAGCAGGGCGGAGGCGTTCGCCTTCGCGAGCGCGTCGCGGGCCTGGGGCAGATTCTTGCCGAGCCGCGGCCCGAGCTTCTTGAGATCGGGCAGGATCGCGCGGGTGATGTAGCGGTCGGGCTCGCCGCAGACCTCGAACTGCTTCACGTTGAGCTCGTCGCACACGAGGTCGGCGTGGGCCGACAGCCAGTCGGCGTCGCCCGGCCGGGCGTCGGCGAGGATCACCTCCACCTTCTGGAGCGGCTGGCGGACCCGGAGCTTCTCGGTGGCCCGGGCCGCGCGGCCGAGCGACGCGATGTCGCGAACCACCGCCATCCGTCGCACGAGGTCGTGATCGACGAGCGCGGGGTCACCGGCAGGGAAGTCGGTGAGGTGCACGCTCTCGGGAGCCCGCGCGCCGAAGGCCGCTCCGGCCAGGTTTCGCCAGATCGCCTCCGTGGTGAACGGCACGAACGGCGCCGCGAGCTTCGCCACCGTGAGCAGCGTCTCGTAGAGGGTCCAGTAGGCGTCGAGCTTCTCCCGGTTGGTCTCCGGGCCGCCGTCGGCGCGGCCCGCCGCCCAGAAGCGGTCGCGGCTCCGGCGGACGAACCAGTTGCTCACGGCGTCCACGAGGGCCGAGAGCCGCTGCGCGGCGGCGAAGTGGTCGTAGGCGTCCATCCGCTCGCTCATGGCGGCCGCCGTGGCGTTGAGCTCCGAGAGCATCCAGCGGTCGAGCTCGCCGCGGTCGGCGACGGGCCGCCAGCCCCGCCCGCCCGCCAGGTCGGCGTGGTCGAGGAGGCCCGGGGCGTCGAGGAGCGCGCCGGGATCGAAGCCGTCGATCCGCGCGTAGATCACGAAGAACGAGTAGACGTTCCAGAGCCGGAGGAGAAACTCGGGGATGCTCTCCTTGATGGCCCGCTCGCTGTAGCGGATGCTCGTCCAGGGGGCCTGGCCGGCGAGGAAGAACCAGCGGAGGGCGTCGGCGCCATACTTGTCGAAGATCTCGGCGGGCTCGCGGTAGTTCCGCTTGCTCTTGCTCATCTTCTGACCGTCTTCGCCGAGCATGTGGCCGAGCACGATGCAGGTCTTGAAGGGATGCGGGAAGGCCGCCGGGGGCGGCACCGCGCCGGCGGGCAGCGGGGCCGCCCCGTCGGAGCCGAACAGGAGCGTGCTGATCGCGAGCTGGCTGTAGAACCAGCCGCGGGTCTGGTCGATCGCCTCGGAGATGAAGTCGGCGGGAAACTGCCCGGCGAACTCCGCATGCCCCGCGTGCGGCCAGCCCCACTGGGCGAACGGCATCGCCCCCGAATCGAACCAGCAGTCGATCACCTCGGTGACGCGGCGCATCCGGGCCCCGGCCGCGAACGGCGAGGCGTAGGTGACGGCGTCGATGTAGGGCTTGTGCACGCAGAGGTCGTCGGAGAGGTCGGGGTTGACGGCCTTGGCCTTCGCGAACACGTCGGCCCCCGCCACGCCGGGCTTGGCGAGCAGGTCGGCATACGACCGGATCGCCTCCGCCTTGCCGGTCTGCTCGCACACCCAGATCGGCAGCGGCGTGCCCCAGTACCGCTCGCGGGACAGCGCCCAGTCGACGTTGGTCTCGAGGAAGTTGCCGAACCGGCCATCCCGGATGTGCTCGGGCAGCCAGTCGATCCGCGCGTTGTTGGCCAGCATCAGCTCGCGGAACTGGCTCGTGCGGACGAACCAGCTCTGCCGCGGATACTGGATCAGCGGGTCGGCGTCGGCCCGCCAGCAGAACGGATAGTCGTGGACGTACTGCTCCTGGTGCACGAGCAGGCCGCGGGCCCGCAGGTCGCGGGTGATGTCCCGGTCGCAGTCCTTGACGAACCGGCCGCTCCCCATGCCGAAGGCATCGGTGAACGTGCCGTCGGGGGCGACGGCGTTGAGGAGCGTGGGGCCCGCCCCGGCCGCGAACCGCGTCTGCTCGGCGACGAGCACGGTGTAGTCCACCTCGCCGAACGCAGGCGCGATGTGCACGATGCCGGTGCCCGAGTCGGTGGTCACGAAGTCGGCGGCCACGACCCGCCAGGCCATGGGCTCCTCGCCGCCGGCGGCCAGCGGCGCGGTGGCGGGCGGCCCGGCGGGGCGAAACGTGTCGAACGGGGGCAGGTAGGAGCGGCCCACGAGCGCCGACCCGGGCAGCCGCTCGACGACGTCGAACTCCCGCTTCAGCTTCTCGCCGAGCGCCGCCGCGAGCGGCTCCACCACGACGTACTCCGGCCCCTCCGCCACGCCGGCCTCGCGGAGCACGACGTACTCGAGATCGGCCCGCACGGCGGCGAACTGATTGGAGGGGAGCGTCCACGGCGTGGTCGTCCAGGCGACGAGGCT
>JBIIMU010000209.1:0-5181 GCA_044337845.1 Pirellulales bacterium
GCCCTGTTTTTCCGGTGTGTTGACAGCGGTTCCCGGCAGGTTTAGATTTCCGATCTCGCCGCAGGTATGCCCGTCGGGGCCGGATTTTCCGGCTTTTTGCGTGGGCACGCGTGAAACACGGCCCTTAACCGGGCTGCTTTTCGGCCGGGACACGGCATCCTCTCAGGATAGTCGAAAGTCCGGCTGCGAACCGATCGATGGAGATGGTCCTGGGGCATGTCGTCCCCCGGACCGTCGCCGGAAAGAACGTTTGGAGTAGTGCCGTGGCCGGTCCGACGCAGGAAATCATCCGCATCCGCATGGAAGCCTACGATCACGCCGTGCTCGATCAGAGCGCGGCCGAGATCGTCGACACCGCCAAGCGGACCAACTCCGAGGTGCACGGCCCCATTCCGCTCCCCACGCGGGTCGAGCGGTACACGGTGCTCTCGAGCCCGCACATCGACAAGAAGGCCCGCCAGCAGTACGAAATCCGCACCCACAAGCGGGTGATCGACATCGTCCAGGCGACGGCCAAGACGATCGAGGCGCTCAACAAGTTGAGCCTGCCCGCCGGCGTCGACATCAAGATCAAGGCTTCCTCGAGGTAGGTGGTCGGCGGCTCCGGCCGTCGGCGAATCACAGGTTTCACGCAGGGTTCAACACAGGAGCGCACGTCAGGGCATGCTTGGAAGGCGTTGCGGGTAAGGCTGGAAACGTCCGTTTCCTTCGCTCCCGCAGCCAACGGCTTCGAGCGTGACGCGGAACATCAACTGCCCGCTGCCAACAGCGGTCGGTCGGGTGGTGTGCCGGCGGCGATCAAACATGGCGACAGCGACAAAAGCGACGAAATCGTCCGACAAGGCAGGCCGCAAGGGCCTGCTGGGCCGCAAGGTCGGGATGACGCAGGTGTTCGACGCCGATGGGGCCGTGGTGCCCGTCACCGTCATCGAAGCCGGTCCCTGCCCGGTGATGCTCGTGCGGTCTGCTGATCGCGACGGCTATGCCGCGGTCCAGATCGGGTTTCTCGACAAGCCGCGACGGCTGGCCAGCAAGAGCCTTCGCGGCCAGGTGGCGAAACTCGACAGCCGTCGGGCCAAGCGGCGTGCCGAGGGCGGCGTGACGTCGGTGGCCAAGGCCGACTGCGAGCCGAAGCGGTTCGTGCGGGAACTTCGCGGCGTGTACGACGGCGTCGAGGTGGGGCAGGTGCTCACGGTGGACCTGTTCGAAGGCGTCGACTTCGTTGACGTCACCGGCACCAGCAAGGGCCGCGGCACGGCCGGCGTCATGAAGCGGCACGGCTTCAAGGGGCAGCGTGCCAGCCACGGCGTGAAGAAGGTGCATCGCCACCAGGGCGGCACCAGCATGAACACCTCGCCGGCCCGCGTGTTCAAGGGCAAGCGGATGGCGGGCCGCTACGGCAACGAGCGGTCGACGATGCGGAACGTGAAGCTCGTGCGGGTCGACAAGGAGAACAACCTCCTCGTGATCCGTGGCGCGGTTCCGGGCCCGATCGGCTCCTACGTCACCGTGATGCAGACCAACAAGATCCGCAAGGTCGGCGGCCCCGCGGCCCCGACCGGCAAGAAGAAGGCTGGTGGCAAGTGAACCTCGCCGTCTATGACATGTCGGGCAAGCAGGTCGGCTCCTACGAGATCGACCCCGCCGAACTCGCTCCGCGCGTGAGCAAGCAGCTCCTTCACGACGCGGTCGTGATGTACCAGGCCAATCAGCGGCAGGGCACGCAAAAGACGAAGACCCGCGGCGAGGTCGCCGGCTCGACCCGCAAGCTCTACAAGCAGAAGGGCACGGGCAATGCTCGTGCCGGTGCGCGGCGGAGCGGTACGCGGCGGGGTGGCGGTCACATCTTCGCCAAGCGGCCCCGTGACTTCGGCTGGCGGATGCCGCGGAAGGCGCTGCAGCAGGCGGCGCGGATGGCGCTGGCCTCGCGGATCGCCGACGACGAGGTCAAGCTCATCGACGCCCTGCCCGTGTCGGCCCCCAAGACCTCCGTCGTGGCGGGCATGCTCAAGAAGCTGGGGCTCGGCGAGCGGACGGTGCTGGTCGCGCCCGAGAAGCACGATGCCAATCTCTGGAAGAGCGCCCGCAACATCGACGGCGTTTCGGTGGCGCCGGTGGCCGACCTCAATGCGTGGTCGATCCTCACGCCTCGTTCGATCCTGATGACTCGTGCCGCGATCGACGCCTTCCGGGCCTCCGCCGCATCCGCGGCCAAGCCGGCTCCGGCCGCGAAGAAGAAGGCCGCGAAGAAGCCCGCCGCGCGGGCCGCCAAGAAGGAGGCGAAGTAGTCATGGCCGTCCCGGTTTCTCCCCCTCCCGCGTTCTCGCCCCGCCTCGCGCCGCACCAGGTGATCGTGCGGCCGCTCGTCACCGAGAAGGGCGTGCATCGCGCGAATCGCCACAACGCCTACTCCTTCGAGGTGGTCGGTGAGGCCAACAAGGCCGACATCCGCCGGGCCGTCGAGGAGATGTTCAACGTCAAGGTCGAGAAGGTCGCGGTGCAGAACCGGGTGGGCAAGATGCGCCGCAGCCGCGTTCGCCGCACCAGCACGAAGGCCTGGAAGAAGGCGATCGTGACCCTCAAGCCCGATTCCAAGATCAACCTGTTTTAACAGCGGCACCGCCGCTCCACGCCGAGCACGAGACCAGCCATGGGCATCCGCACCTACAACCCGACGAGTCCCGGTCGCCGCGGCGCGAGCGTTTCCGACTTCGCCGAACTCACGCCCGGTGCCGGCGCGCCGAAGGGGCTGAGGCTTCGCAAGAAGAAGAAGGGCGGCCGCAACAACCAGGGCAAGATCACTGCCCGCCACCGGGGCGGCGGCCACATGCAGCATTACCGCCTGGTCGATTTCCGGCGGAACAAGGATGGGGTGCCCTGCACGGTGCATTCCATCCAGTACGACCCGAACCGGACGTGCCGCGTGGCGCTCCTGCACTATGCGGACGGCGAGAAGCGGTTCATCCTGGCCCCTGAAGGCCTGAAGGTCGGTGCGGCGCTGCTGAGCGGCGAGTCGGCGCCGCCGGACGTGGGCAACTGCCTGCCGATGTCGGCCATTCCGCTCGGGATGCAGATCCACAACATCGAGCTGCAGCAGGGTCGCGGCGGGCGGCTCTGTCGGTCGGCCGGATCGTCGGCCGTGCTCGTCGCTCGCGAGGCCCAGTGGGCGCAGATCACGCTGCCCTCGGGCGAGATTCGCCGGGTGCCTGCCGCCTGCCGGGCCACGGTCGGTGCGATCGGCAACTCGGAGCACATGAACGTCCGCCTCGGCAAGGCCGGCCGGTCGCGGTGGATGGGGATTCGCCCGCATGTCCGCGGCACGGCGATGAATCCGATCGACCACCCGCACGGCGGTGGTGAAGGCCGCACCAAGGGCGGACGGCACCCGGTGAGCCCCACCGGCAAGAGCGCCAAGGGCGGTGGGACCCGCAAGCCCCGCAAGCCGTCGGGTGCCGCCATCATCCGCCGTCGCAAGAGCCGTCGGTACGGTCAGCTGAAACTGAGGTAATCCATGGGACGCAGTGCAAAAAAGGGTCCGTACGTCGACCCGCGTGTGTTCGAGAAGGTCGAGGCCCAGCTTGCCAGCGGCAAGCGGGATCCGATCAAGACCTGGTCGCGGTCGTGCACGATCGTGCCGGAGTTCATCGGCCTGACGTTCATGGTGCACAACGGCAAGCAGCACATGAAGGTGTTCGTGACGGAAGACATGGTTGGCCACAAGCTCGGCGAGTTCTCCCCGACCCGGACGTTCCGTGGACACGGTGGCAAGGTGAAGGAGGCGCCCGCGGGCAAGTGACCGCGACGGCAAGGTGACCCATGGCCTACACAGCGACCCATAAATACGCCCGTATCAGCCCCCGCAAGGTGCGGGCGCTGGCCGACCTCGTGCGCGGCAAGTTCGCCGACGAGGCGCTCGACATTCTCCGCTTCCAGCCGCACCGCGGCGCCCGGATGCTCGAGAAGGTGATCAAGAGCGCCCTCGGGAATGCCGAGCATCAGCAGGCGCCCGGAATGGACGACCTGGTGGTCGTCGATGCGCGGATCGACGGCGGCCCCATGTTCAAGCGGATTCGGCCGCGGGCTCGCGGCATGGCGTTCGGGATCAAGCGGCGGATGTCGCACATCAAGGTGTCGCTCGACACCCGGGTGGTGGCGTCCGGCGAGGTCGCGGGTGGAGCGGAGGAGTAGTCATGGGTCAAAAAGTCCATCCCACCGGGTTTCGCACCGGCATCACCGAGCCGTGGAAGAGCCGTTGGTACGCGTCGAAGAAGGACTTCAAGGACCTCCTCATGGAGGACGTGAAGGTCCGCAAGTTTCTCAAGACGAAGTACCGGGCGGCCGCGATCCCCAAGGTCGAGATCGAGCGGACCCGTGACGAGGTGAAGGTGATCCTGCACTCCGCCCGGCCGGGCGTGATCATCGGCCGCAAGGGGCAGGAGGTCGATCGCCTTCAGGAGGAGCTCCAGGAGCTGCTCGGTCGGCGCGTGAACCTCAAGGTGGAGGAGGTCGGTCATCCGGAGATCCAGGCCCAGCTGATCGCGGAGGACATCGCCGACCAGCTCTCGAAGCGGGCGGCCTTCCGGCGGACGCTCAAGCGTTCGCTCGAGACGACGATGGGTGCGGGCGCCAAGGGCGTCAAGATTCAGCTCGCCGGCCGGCTCGGCGGAGCCGAGATGTCGCGGTGCGAGAAGGCGATCGCGGGCTCGATGCCGCTGTCCACGCTCCGGGCCAAGATCGATTACGGGTTCTGCGAGGCTCCCACGGCGCAGGGCAACATCGGGATTCAGGTGTGGGTCAACCAAGGCATGTACGAGGAGACTGGCGATGGCGCTGATGCCCAAGAGGGTCAAGCACCGAAAAAGCCAAAGAGGTCGTATAAGAGGTGACGCCTCTCGCGGGAATCGCGTCGTCTTCGGCGACTTCGGTCTTCAGGCCGAGCAGCCGGGATGGCTTCCCGCGGCGACCATCGAGGCCGGCAGAATCGCGGCACAGCAGTACCTCCGCAACGAGGGGCGGCTGTATGTGCGTGTGTTTCCGCACAAGTCCGTGACGTCGATCCCGCTCGAGACCCGAATGGGCAAGGGCAAGGGCGAGCCGGAGTATTGGGCGGCGGTGATCAAGCCGGGCGTGATCCTGTACGAGATCGGCGGCGTGACCGAAGACGCGGCCCGTCTCTGCCTG
>JBIIMU010000010.1:0-18731 GCA_044337845.1 Pirellulales bacterium
GTCCTGGGAATGGCCTGGCAGGAATCCGGTGGCCCGGGCCGCAAAGTCGGCCGAGGTTGCCCGTCTTCCGGGAGGGCCGAAGTGTAGCCCGCGGGCGTTTCCGGCCTCCACACCAAACGGGAGACCGCCAAAAGCCGCGGAAATCCCAGCCTTGGCCAGCCACGAACATGCGTTCCCAGGATGAGGGCCAGCGAATGTGCCACGCGGCCATGCCGCCCGCCCGCCCGCCGGAGACATCATCCGCAAGACGCCCTCCACGAGTTCATACCGCTGGCCGTCATCCCGCATGCCAAGCAGTGTTCGTGCGTCGATGAGTGCGGCCCTCTCGACCATCACAAGAAGTTTCCCGTGGCGGGCAGGACGAAGATCTTGCCGTCGCCCATGCGGCCCGTGCGGGCGGCCGTCGTGATCGCCCGGACCGCATCGTCCACGCGGTCGTCGTCCACCCAGAGCTGGATCTCCACCTTCGGCAGGAAGGCGAGCGCGTAGTCGCTGTCGCCGTAGGCGTCGAGGTAGCTCTTCTGCCGGCCGTAGCCCTTCACCTCGCGGACCGTGCAGGCCTCGAGCGGCACGCGGGCGAGCGCCTCGAGCACCCGCTCCGCCAGAAACGGCTTCACGACGGCGATCACTTCCTTCATGACATCCGCCGCCCCCGCATCAGCCGTTCGACAGGCTCACCCCCGCACGCGGCTGCACCGATCAACTGAAGAAGTTCTCACCGAAGAGATTCAGCGGCGGCTGGGTCGTGACGGTGATGTCGCCGTTGACGCGGGTCTGGCAGGCCAGCCGCATCTGCGCCTCGTTGCCGATGTAGGCCAGCGACACGGCCATCCGGGCCGACTCGAGCAGGCCCCGGCGGCTGCAGTTCTCCATGCCCTTGGTGACGAGCACCCGGCAGGTGCCGCAGGATCCCATGCCGTGGCAGTTGGCCACCGTGTGGATCCCGGGGTAGAGCTGGACGCCGGCCCGAATCGCTTCCTTCCGGAGATTCGCCCCGGCCGGAACCTGGATTTCCTTCTTTTCGTTCGTGAACGTGATGGTGGGCATGGGAAACTCTCGATGAGATGCGGGGGTTTCGCCGATACTGTAGCCGGCCCATCGGCAACCACCAAACCGGGCCGCACCGAGGGCGAGAGGCGGGCAGACCATGGCGGAACTCAGCAAGTATCAGCGGTCGATCGTCAAGAACTACTACGAGAACCTCGACACCGCCCTCCTGCAGCGGCTCGGGGAGCAGGTGACCGACCTCTACCTGGCCGAGGGCAAGAAGCGGGACAAGCTCTGGACGAGCGTCGTCACGTCGCTCACCAAGCTCGGAGTGCCCAAGAAGCGGATCGACACGGTCCGCGATTCCGACGACGCCCGCAAGCTGGCGGCGCTGCTGCAGGAACTGCTCGCGAAGGATTGAGCCTGCGGGATTCGCGGCCGGTGATTGACCGGGCCGGCCGACTGCCGCATTCTGTGGGCGTTTCCGACCCGCAGGACCGCCGGCCATGACCGCTCCCGACGCCTCCCCCGCCCCCGACCGCGTCGCGGCCGTCGAGGCGCTCCGCTGGAACAAGTTTCCGGTGCTCGACGACGGCTTCGTGGCCCTCGTCGACGTGATGGGCGACGACGGCTCGGTGGTGCAGGCCGCCCGGGTGAGCTACGGCGAGGGCACCCGGAAGGTGAGCGACGACCGGCAGCTGATCCGCTACCTGCTGCGGCACGCCCACACCACGCCCTTCGAGATGGCGGAGCTGAAGTTCGTGGTCCGGGTGCCGATGGACTGCTGGCGGCAGTGGATCCGCCACCGCACGGCGAGCGTCAACGAATACTCCACCCGCTACTCGCTCGCCATCGACTCGATGCAGGCCACCGGCGATCACGAGTGGCGGAGCCAGGCCACGACCAACCGCCAGGGATCGGCGGGCCTCGTCGACGCCGGCGCCGGCGCCGCGCTCACGCAGGCCGAGCACGAGCTCCAGGCGTTCTCACGCAAGGTCTACGAGGAGCGGCTCGAGGCCGGCATCGCCCGCGAGCAGGCCCGCAAGGATCTGCCGCTCTCCACCTACACCGAGGCCTACTGGAAGATCGACCTCCACAACCTGCTCCACTTCCTCGCCCTGCGGATGGACGCCCACGCCCAGCTCGAGATCCGCCGCTACGCCGAGACGATCGGCCACCAGATCGTGCGGCCGCTGTTTCCGCTGGTCTGGGAGGCGTTTCTCGACTACCGCGTGGAGGCGATGCGGCTCACGAGGCTGGATCGTGAGGTGATCGGCAGGCTCGTGGCCCAGGCCGGCGGCCGCGGCTTCCCCGCCTCGCACGACGCCTTTCTCGCCGCCCAGGATCCCGGCTGGAAGGATCTGGCCCGTTCCCGCGAGCGGGACGAGTGCCTCGACAAGCTCGTGGCCCTCGGCCTCGTCACCCGTCCCGCCTGACCGACCACCCGGAGACTGTTCCCATGCCCACGCCCGCCGAGGAAGTGCTCGCCGCCACCCGCCTCCTGCTCGACGCCGTCGCCGCCGCCGACTGGAAGACCTACCAGTCACTCGTGGCCGACGACATCACCTGCTTCGAACCCGAGGCCCAGGGCCAGCTCGTCGAGGGGCTGCCGTTCCACAAGTTTTACTTCGACCTCGCCGCCGAGAAGTCGAAGGGCACCTCCCACGTCACCACCACGCTCGCCTCGCCGGTGGTCAAGATGCTCGGCAACGACGTGGCGGTGGTGTGCTACGTGCGGCTGGTGCAGAAGCTCGACGCCGCGGGCAGCCCGGTGGTGAGCTGCGGCGAGGAGACGCGGGTCTGGGTGCGGATGGCGAGCGGCTGGAAGCACGTGCACTTCCACCGCAGCGTGCCGGGCTGACGCTCAGCCACGACCAAACGACAGCACCTCGACGTCGAGCCCCGGTTCGGCCCGCGCGCCGGCCGGCAGGGCCACGAGGCCGTCGGCCACCGCGAGGCCGACGAGATCCGACGAGCCCGTCCAGGGCAGCGGCGTGACCTCGAGCCGGTCGCCGTCGCGGACGATGCGGCACGGCAGATACACCGGCCGATCGGCCGCCGCCTTCGCCGCCGCCGCGAGCACCCCGCGACGCCGCGGCAGGTGCCATGCCTCCCGGGGGCGGCCCGCGAGGATCGCGAGCGCCGGCCGCACGAAGAGCTCGAAGCACACGAGGCTGCTCGCCGGATTGCCCGGCAGCCCGAACACGAGGCCGGCGGGGCCGGCGGCCCGGTCGAGGCGGCCGAACCAGACGGGCTTGCCCGGCTTGAGCCGCACCTTGTGAAAGATCTTCTCCACGCCGCAGGCGGTGAAGGTCGCGGGCACGAGGTCGAGGTCGCCCGCCGACACGCCGCCCGAGAGCACGACCACGTCGGCGGCGAGGGCCTGCATCACGGCCGAGCGGATCGCCTCGGGACGATCGGCAGCGATCCCGAGCATGATCGGCTCGCCACCGCAGGCCGCCACCGCCGCCGCGATCATCGGCTCGTTGGAGTTGCGGGTGCGGCCGTGGGCCGGAACGTCGCGGACCGGCACCAGCTCGCTGCCCGTCGAGAGGATGGCCACCCGCGGCCGCACCGCGGCCACCACGTGCGTCGCCCCCGCCTCGGCCGCGAGGCCTACGGCGGCGGGCGTGAGGATCGCGCCCGCCGGCAGCACCGTGGCGCCCGCGCGAAACGCCGCCCCCCGCCTGCCCACGTGCTGCCCGGCCCGGAACCTCGGCTCGCGGAGCCGCACGCGGCTGCCGGCGTGGCGGTCGGCGGTGCCCTCCACGGCCGACTCGATCGGCACCACGGCATCGGCCCCGGGAGGGATCGCCGCGCCGGTCATGATCCGCGCACAGCCGCCGGCCGGAATCGGCCGCTCGGTCACGTCGCCGGCCGCGAGATCGACCACCACGTCGAGCTCCACGATCCCGTCGCCGCGGTCCTCGAAGTCGGCCGACCGCACCGCGAACCCGTCCATCATCGCCCGGTCCCACGGCGGCGAATCGACGTCGGCCACGACCGGCTCCGCGAGCCTCCGGCCCGCCGCCTCGAAGAGCCGCTGCCGGCGCGGCGGCAGCGGCACGGCCGCACGCTCCACGAGCCCGATCGCCTCGGCCAGCTCGATCATGCCGCCACGGCGCCGGTCTTCAGGAACGCCCGCAGGAGGTCGTAGCCCGCCGGCGTCAGGAAGCTCTCGGGATGAAACTGCACGCCATACACGGGGAGCGTGCGGTGACGGATCGCCATGATCTCCCGCGAGCCGTCGGGGGCGGCGGCCCAGGCATCCACCTCGAAGTCTTTGGGCAGCGTGGGCGGGTCGATCACGAGGCTGTGGTAGCGGGTGGCCTCGAGCGGCGAGGCAAGCCCGGCGAACAGCCCCTTGCCCGTGTGCTCGATTCGATCGACCTTGCCGTGCATCAGCTGCTTGGCGCGGACGATCGTGCCGCCGAACACCTGGCCGATCGACTGGTGGCCCAGGCACACGCCGAGGATCGGCATCCGGCCGGCGAACCGCCGCACCACGTCGCAGGAGATGCCGGCCTCGTCGGGCGTGCAGGGGCCGGGCGAGATCACGAGGTGCGTCGGGGCCTTGGCGGCGATCTCGTCGCCGGTGATCGCGTCATTGCGGTGCACCTCCACGCGAGTCCCCGGGGCGATCTCGCCGAACCGCTGCACGAGGTTCCAGGTGAAGGAGTCGTAGTTGTCGATCAGGAGGATCACGCCACGGCCTCCCTACTCGAGCAGCGTCGCGGGATGCCCCTCGCGATCGACCAGCGGCATGACCTGGGGCTTGTAGATCGTGGTGTAGGCCTCCGCCAGGCGATGGGCGTCGATCGCGGCCTGGTCGGCCCAGTGCTCGACGAGCGTGAACCGCCGCGGCTCCACGTTCGAGTGGTAGACGTCGAACCGCAGGCAGCCGGGCTCCGCGCGGCTCTTCCGCAGCGCCTCGACGAGCAGGTCGCGGAGCCGCGGGACGTCGGCCTCGTCCTTGGCCGTGAGATGGATGGTGAGGCAGATCATGATGGAAGCGAGTCTACCACCACGAGGCCCGCCGCCGACCGCGGGCGGGTGCGGCGGGCGAGAACGCGGAGATACGGCGGCAGGTAGGCCGCCCGGTGGGCGGTGCCGCCGACCGCCGCCGACCCGGGCCGGGTGTGGTCGGGCTCGGCGACGTCTTCGATCGTGAACCCGGCGCGGCAGATGCCGCCCACGAGCGCCTCGAGGGAGTGCACGTGCTCGCGGCAGCCCGCCTCCCGGAGCCGCGACGGCGGCGCGTCGGGGAGGGCCGCGCCGGCCCGCTGCGGATGCTCGAGCTCGTAGCGGCCCCGGTCGTTGGGCAAAAGCCCCGCCTGGAGGCTCGCCGGCGACTTGTGCTGGCTGATGTAGATCCCGCCCGGCCGCGTGACCCGCGCCACCTCGCGAAACACCGCCGCCACGTCGGGCAGGTAGCAGGTGCTCACGGGGTGGATGACGAGATCGAACCGGCCCGGCGGGAACATGCCGAGGTCGTCCATCGAGCCCTCGACGATCGCCAGGTCGATCCGCCGCTCGCGGGCCACCGCCCGATCGAGGGCGAGCATCGCCGGCGCGAGGTCGAGCACCGTCACCCGCGCGCCGGCGGCGGCGTAGAGCGGTCCGTGCTTGCCGCCGCCGGCCGCGAGGCAGAGCACCTCGAGGCCGTCGAGCCGCGCGGGCAGCCACGGCCGTCCATCCGAGCCCGCCGACCCGAGCCAGTGCCGTGGATCGCCGAAGGCCTCGTCGGCGGCGGGCCGGGCGAGCGGCACGCCGGCGGCCGCGAGCCGATCCCAGGCGCGGCGGTTGTGGTCGATCGCGGCGGCCCGGGCGGGATCGCGGGCCGGCTCACGCATCCGCGCGGGTCCTCCGCCGCCGGACGACCGCGGCGATCGCGACCGACGCGGCGATTACCGCCAGCGTCGGCTCCGGCACCGCCGTCACGGTGAGGTCGTCCAGCGCGAAGTAGGCGGGGGTGTTCAGCCCGAAGGGCCCCATGTCGGAGCCGGTGAACTCGAACTCCACCCGATCGACGGTGCCGAGCGGCGTGAGGTCGAACCACTCCCACGTCGCGAGGATTCCCGGCGGAGAGCCGCCGCGGAGGTCGGCGAGGAAAAACGTGGCCGAGCCGGTGGTCGTGGCACCGAGCTTTCCCGTGGCGGTGGTGGCGAACCAGCCGCCCGGCGGCAGCGGCGGCGAGAAGCCGTACTGGTCGCCGTCTCGCATCGTGAGCGCGGCATAGGTGGTGTTGGCGATCCGGAATCCCGCCACCGTCGTCGGCACCGGAAGGACCATGCCCGCGGAGTTACCGTAGGCCACCGCGTAGGTGCTCGACTGGTAGCCGCCGCCGGGATACGAGGCGTATTGGTTGGTGAACGCGGGATCGGTCGTGTTGACGACGTCGGAGTAGGCGAAGCCGTACCAGTAGGGGTAGTCGAAGCCGCCGTAGCTGTCGATGCCGAAGGTGTTCGAGAAGCCGACGTCCCCGGCCGTCCAGGGCGTGCTCACCGACTGTCCCGGCGACAGCGTGCCGGGGTCGCCGTTGAAATAGCCGGACGGCGGCACGACCAGCCCTTCGAAGTCGATCACGACCGCCGCGGCGCTGCCGGCCAGCAGCAGGCACGACGCCACGGCGACGATCAGGGGTGCACGGGTCGGCCTCATGGTGTCGGTCCTCCTCGGGTGACGATCTGCAGGCGTGTTCATGGCGACGCCCCGCCCTGCTCGCCGCCGGCCCGCGTGCAGGCCGCGGCCAGCACGCGGGGATCGAGCGCCTCGCCGAGCAGCCGCACGCCGCCGTCGCCGAACAGCGCGTGGCCCCCCCCGGGGTGACGACTGCGGAGCTCGTCCTCCCAGGTGGGCCAGTTCACGGCGTACGCCTGGTCGAAGAGGTTGCGGCCGTTGAGCCACTGCCCGTCGGCCCAGGCGCCGGACGCGCACTCGCCGACGAACACGGTGTGGGAGAGCCCGTCGGGGATCTCCCGCTCCGCGAAGCCGCGGTCGTGGATCAGCACGCCCTTCTCGGGATTGTTCGGCGACGTGATCCGCTCGCCCGTCACGCCGCCGTAGTCGGTGCGGCCCAGGCCGGCCACGAGCGGATCGGGGCGGTCGGCCGAGGGACAGCGAAACACGGCCAGCGGCACCGCGGCCGCGGCGGCGTTGGCGGCATGGTCGAAGGGCCGGTCGAAAGCGATCCGGTCGGCGAGGGCCTCCTGCTCGAGCCAGGGCAGGATCCGGCCATTCCACGCGAGACACCGCTCGGGGCCGCCCTTGCCGGGCTGCCGCCACTCGGTGCAGCCGACGGGAAACCGGCGGCGCGCCAGGAGATGGCCGTGGAGGGCGCAGCCGACATTCTTCAGATTGTTCGCACAGGCGACGCGGCGGGCCGACTCCCGGGCCGTCTGCACGGCCGGCAGCAGCAGCCCCACGAGCACGGCCACGATCGACACCACCACGAGCAGCTCGAGGAGCGTCATCCCGCGGGCGCGGCGGTGGCGGGGCGCAGCAGCCATGCACCAGCGCCGGGCGCACGCACCGCCGGCAGGCGGCACGCGGGCGCACGGCCCTGCACTCCTCTTGAAGGCAACGACGTCGAGACGAACGGCCGCGGAGGCCGTGTTTGCCGCCCCGCCCTCGCGGTCCGGCGAACCCATGGCAGCTGGTAGGTCTTCTGACTCCCAGGCTCGGTCGGCCGCATGCCTTCTCGCCCCCGCGGCGATCCGCCGGGGGCAATGGCCAGAAGCGACCGACCTCGACGCCTGGTCACAGCGGCGGGGCCGTCCCGGATTCGCACCGGAGTTCCCTGTTTGCCGGCCGCGCGAGCGATCGCGGAGCCGGCCACCAGAGCCGAAGGAAAAGTGTAGGGGTCGGGCAGGGGCTGTCAAACAGATCGACGCCACCCGGCGCCGCCCGCAGGGTTTACCACGACGGGTGCCTCGCGTGGCAAACCTTGCCGGTCGTGGGCGACCTGCGCGTCACACGGCGCCGGTCGCGCGGCCCGCGTTCGCACGGTCCGCGCAGGCGGTGCGCACGGCACTCTCACCGCGACGCGCACAGCCCGCGCGCGGCCCAAAAAAACCGGCCGCGGTGTTCAAGCCCCTCGACCACCGGCGCCGATAGCCCCCATGTCCCCCGGGGCATCACTGTGCCCGTCGGGCAACCAGGGGGCGGCAGCAACCTGAAGATCACTCGAGTCACGGAATGGCTCGACAGGCCTGCCGCGGAGAGTACGTGGATCACAACCTCGGGGTGACACCGTCGCGAGCGGGACGACCACACCGGTGATTCACAAGCAAAGGAGATGTGGCTCGATGAAGCGTATGATGTATCTCGGTGCGCTGGTTCTCGGCGTCACCGTTTGTAGCCAGTCTTTCGGTTTCGAGCTCCTCGATCGGATGCTCGGCTGCAAGGGCGGTGCTTCGTGCTGTGAGCCCGGCTGCGACGCCGGCGCTGGCTGCTGCGAGCCCGGCTGCGGTGCTGGCAATGGCTGTGCGGAGCCCGCCTGCGGAGCCGGCAACGGCTGTGCGGAGCCGGCCTGCGACGCCGGTGCTGGCTGCTGCGAGCCGAGCTGCGGTGCAGGGTCTTCGTGCTGCGGTGTCCGCAAGAAGCACGACCTGTTCGGCGGCCTGAAGGGTCTGTTCGCGAAGTGCAAGCGGAAGCACAGCTGCTGCGGCACGAGCTGCAGCGAGCCGGCGTGCGACGCTGGCAACGGCTGCTGCGAGCCGGCCTGCGGTGCTGGCAACGGTTGCGCTGAGCCCGCCTGCGGAGCCGGCAACGGCTGTGCGGAGCCGGCCTGCGACGCTGGTGCCGGCTGCTGCGAGCCGAGCTGCGGTGCGGCTTCGTGCTGCGGGACCCGGAAGAAGTGCCACCCGATCCGCGACCTGTTCGCGGCGCTGAAGGCCAAGCACGCTCGCAAGAGCTGCTGCGGCACCAGCTGCTGCGGCGGCGAGCCCGACTGCTCGGCCGGCAACGGCTGCTGCGAGCCGGGTTGCGGTGCGGAGCCGGCCTGCGGTGCTGCCGCCGGTTGTGCTCCCTGTGCGGCTGAGCCGACCCCCGATGCTTCGGCGTCGGTGAAGGCGGTCCGCACGGTTGCCAGCAAGTGAGTTGACGGGCTGATAGGTCGAACGGAGATCTGTTGCCCGACTTCGGCCAGTGAGCTCCGCCCGGGGGGAAACCCCCGGGCGGAGTTTTTTTGCCGGCTATACGGCTGCACGGCCATCCCTGGCCCGTGCAGCCTGAGGGCATTCGGTGCCGCAGCCAAGGTGCGGCACGAATGCCAGGGCTCGGTCATCCTGACCTCGCTATACGGCTGCACGGCCTGAACTCAGCGAGGGGTCGCCCGTGCCCCGAGAGCCGGCGTATGCCGCCAAGCGAAGCCATTATGGCGAAGCGCCGGCGGCATCCGAGTGAGCCGAGGGCACGAGGCCCGAGGCGAACGGCCGGCGACGGGGTACGGGCGGCCCCGAGCCCTCCAGCAGGGCAGGTCCGCATCGCTCACGCGATGGCGGCTTCCTGATGCAAACTCACGCAGCTGCGGCTTCCCGACGCAGGCTCACGCGATGGCGGCTCACCGCAGGCAGTTCAGCGCTACCGGAGCAGCTCGTCGGCCGTGCCCTGGCGGACCACCCTGCCGGCCGCGAGCTCGACCACCCAGGTGGCCGCCCGCTTCGCGAAGGCGTGGTCGTGCGTCACCACCACCATCGTCTGGCCCGCCCGCGCGAGATCCACGATCACCTCGAGCACCTCGCCGGTCATCGACGGGTCGAGGGCGCTGGTCGGCTCGTCGAAGAGCATCACCCGCGGCCGCATCGCCAGGGCGCGGGCGATGGCCACCCGCTGCTGCTGGCCGCCGGAGAGCGTGGCCGGACGGGCCGCCGCGAACGACGCCAGCCCCACGCGGTCGAGGAGGTCGAGGGCCCGGGCCCGGGCCTCGGCGACGGGCAGCCGCAGGACGGTGCGGGGGGCGAGCGTCACGTTGTCGAGCACGGAGAGATGCGGAAAGAGGTTGAACTGCTGAAACACCATGCCCACGTCGCGACGGAGCCCGTCGAGCGCGACGCCGGTATGCGGCCCGGCCGCGAGCCGATGGCCGGCCACGGTCACCGTGCCCGCGTCGAAGGTCTCCAGGCCGTTGAGGCACCGCAGGAGCGTGCTCTTGCCGCCCCCCGACGGCCCCACGAGCACCGTCACGCCCGCCTCGGCGCCGCGGAAGCTCACCGACTCGAGCACCGGCCTGCCCGCGCGGAGTTTGGTGAGCGACTCGATCTCGATCATCCCGCGGCCCTCACGATTCCGTGCCGGCCGGCCGGTCGAGCCGGGCCTCGAACCAGCGCGAGAGCAGCGCCAGCGGCCAGCTCATGCAGAGGTAGAGCAGCGCCGTGACCACGGCGAGCTCCACGATCCGGCCCGTCGACAGGGCCAGCACGCTATACCGCTTCGTGAGCTCGATCACGGTGATCGCCGAGCACACGCTCGTGTCCTTGAACAGTGCGATGAAGTCGCTCGTCACGGGCGGCATCACGATCCGCACCGCCTGGGGCACGAGCACGTGCCGCAGGGCCTGCCACTTCGTGAGCCCGAGCGACACCGCCGCCTCCAGCTGCCCGAGCGGCACCGCCTTCAGCCCCGCGCGGTAGATCTCCGACTCATAGGCCGAGTAGTTGAGGGCGAGGCCGAGGATGGCCGCCACGATCGCGGGCAGGGCGAGGCCGATCTTCGGCAAGAGGAAGAAGATCGCGTAGAGCTGGAGCATCAGGGGCGTGCCCCGCAGGATCTCGACGCAGGCGGCCAGCGGCGGCCGGAGCCACGCCGGTCCATGGAGCCTGCCGACCGCGACGGCGAGCCCCAGGCCGATCGCCAGCGGAAACGAGGCACAGGCGAGCAGGATCGTCATGCCGGCCGACGAGAGCAGGAGCGGCAGCGTCTGCCACACGAGCTCGCCGAGCGTGCGGTGGCGGGCCTCGGGAATCTCGGCGGCGTCGCGGAGCATGAGGATCTGCTGGCGGCCGGCGAGATCCCAGCGGTCGTAGAGCGCCTTGAGGCGGCCGTCGGCGATCAGCCGGCCGATCGCCTCGTCGATCGCGGCCGCGAGCCGGGGGGTGCGGCGCGAGGTGAGCACGGTGTACAGCCCGCCGCCGAAGGGCCGGTCCACCGTCCGCAGGCCGGCGTAGCGGTCGGCGTAGAAGGCCACGATGCAGTCGTCGAGCACGGCCGCGTCGAGCACGCCGCCCTGCACCTGCTCCAGCGAGTCGAGCGTGCCGTCGTAGCCGATCACCTCGATCTGGGCCGCACCGCGGGCGGCGCGGGCCCGCATCTCGAGTTCGGCGGCCGAGCCGGTGAGCACGCCCACCCGCCACGGGCCGTTGGGACCGGGCTCGGCGAGATCGGCCAGCGACGCCGGCGGCGCGGCCCGGCGGCCCACCAGCTGCAGGGCGTAGCCGAAGTAGGGACGCGAGCAGCCGTAGTCGCGGCGGCGTTCCGGCAGGAGCTCGATCCCGTTGATCACGCAGTCGGCCGACTGGTCGAGCAGCAGCGGGAGCCGATCCCACTGGCCCTGCAGGAAGCGGGCCCGCACGCCGAGTTCGCCCGCGATCAGCTCCGCGAACTCGACCTCGAAGCCGGTGATCCGCCGCGGGTCATCGGGATCCGGGAACACGTGCGGCCCGCCCCCCTCCTGATCGGCGGCCCAGATGAGCTCGCCCCGCCTCCGGACCTCGTCGAGGTCGGCGGCGGGGCTCGCCGCGGCACCGAGGATCACCACCAGCGACACGGCGAGGCCGGCATGAAGAGCGGTCATCCCGATGCGTCACCGGCGAGGAGCGGAGGGAGTCCGAGCGGGGGCCATCGCGTGCAAGGGCCGCCGCCCCGCAGATGGTACCGGGAATCACGCGGCTGGTGGCCGGGCGTCGCCGGGCTCGTCGGGCGCGAAGGCCCCGCGGCGCAGCCTCCCGAGGCCGGGCGTCTCGCCGCCGGCCGCGGCCATCCGGTCGGCCTCGGCCCCGAGGCGGGCGGCCTCGTCGAGCCACGCCGACGTGACCGCCGCCGCCGACGCGAAGTCGGCCAGCAGCGGATCGGCCAGCCGCGACGAGGCCACGGAGCCGACGAGCGACTGGATGTCGCGGTCGAGGCCCAGCCGCACGAGGCCGAGCACGATCCACCGCAGGGCCAGGCCCCAGAGGACCACCCACACGATCGCCTCCTCCAGGAAGCCGATCCCCGACACCGGCCGCCCCTCCCAGAGATTGCCGTGGAAGAAGTTCCAGCCGGCCCGCACGAGCACCGTGACGAGCAGGGCCGCGAACAGGCCTTCGAAGAGCCAGTGGAGGGCGGGCCGCCCCACGCGGGTTCTCCGGTCGGCCACGAGCCGGTCGATGCCGGCCCCGAGCCAGCGTCCCGCGCGATCCACCACCGACGCCGTCGCCGCGTCGGCGGCCGCCTCGTCGAGCCGCGCGCGGCCGACGAGCGGCTCGTGCATGCCGGCCCGGGCGGCGAGGCCGGCCAGCACGCTCCGCGACTGCTCCACCTCGCCGGCCGGCAGGCCCAGCTCCTCGACGGCCCGCCATCCGCCCTCCCCCACGACCGCCTGCATCGGCTGTCCCGCCAGCAGCCGGCCGACCACGCCCGCCCCGGGCCGCACGCGCTGCCAGAGCGAACCGAGCGTGGCCATCACGTGGAGAAAGCTCGCGAACGGTCCGCCGTGCCACCGCGCGACGACGTCGTCGCCGATCAGCCGCTGCCAGGCCGAGCGGTTGGCGCGGAGCGTGGCGGTGATCGAGCGGGCGAGGATCGCCTCGAGCCGCCGCCGCTCGGTGTCGACCCCGGCGGCGAGGGCGGCCACGGGTGCGGTCGCGGCGGCCAGGTCGTGTCGCGCGCCGCGCATGAACCAGGCGGCCAGGTCGAGCGCCCCGGTGCGGCGCACGCGCCGCGCCGCGCGGCCCGAGAACTCCGCCTCGATGGCGGCCACGAGGTCGCGAAACCCCGGCTCGGGCGCGAGGCCCGCGGCGGCGCGGGCGGCCGCCTCGACGCCGTCGAGCCGGAAGATCCGCGGCACGTCGAAGCCCTGCGACTCGAGCTCCTTCCGCCAGTCGCCGCGGATGTCGGGGTCGCGGGAGGCGTGCGTCTGCACGAACAGGAGCGGCCGGCCCGGGGCGAACGCCGCCACCTCGCGGGCCACGATCCACGAGCGGTACTTCTGCGCCGTCGAGACGAGCAGCAGCACGTCGCAGGCCGGCAGCACCGCCTCGAGCAGATCGCGATTGCGGTTGCCGGCGCTCGGCCGCGCGGCGTCCGGCGGGGCGGCGGCGCTGCCCTGCGTGTCGGGGTCGGGGCAGTCGACGAGCACGATCGAGGCGACCGCCGGCGAGTCGCTCCGCACGAGCCGCGCCTGCATCGCGTCGAGCGGCAGCCACGACACGTCGACGTCGCGGGCGGCGATCACCACGGGGTTCACCGTCGTCGGCCGGGCGACGTCGCCGGCGGCCGTGACGTCGGCGCCGGCCAGCGCGTTGACCAGCGTGCTCTTGCCCGTGCCGGTGCCGCCAACCACGCCCACGACCAGCACCCGCGAGAGCTCGCGGCGCGCCGTGTCGAGCCGCGGCGCCACCTCGTCCCACTCCGCCCGCACGCGGCGGGCGGGCGGCCACGCCGGCGCCGCGGCGGCCCAGCGAGCGAGCGCGTCGACGAGCAGGTCGAAGGCCGCGAAGTCGGGCTCGGCCGGCACCGGAGTCGATTCGGTGGGCGTGGTGGTGTCCATGGTCAGTCGCACTCCCGGGAGCATTCCACGAGCAGCTGCCGGACGCGGGCGAGCTCCGGGCGACCACCGGCCGCCGCCAGATCGGCGATCTGCTCGACGCCGTCGCCGAGCACCACGTTGTGGAGGGTCTCCGCGAGGACCCGGGCCCGCTCGGCCGACCAGCCGGCGAACAGCCGCTCGATCAAGGGCCGGATGCCCTGCGACGCCGCCGCGACCGCCCCCTCGCCGGCCAGCGGCGCGGCCACCGTGACCCCGAAGTCGAGCACGTGGTGGAGCACGCCCGCGGCCGCCGGCACCGCCGCCGCGCCCGCGGAAAACAGCGCGAGCGTCATCACCGGCCGCACCACCGAGCCGACCGTGAGGCCCGCGAGCACCGCCTTCACCATGCCGGGGTTGGTGTCGGCGAAGCGGTCGAGCTCGGTCCGCACGAAGGTGCGGTAGTCATCCGACACTAGTGGAAGCGCGGCGTGGCGGCGCTCGAGATCGGCATACCACGCGGCGCGGTCGGCGGTGGCGAGGCGGGGCCCGAGCCGCGCGGCGAGCCGCGGATCCCGGCGGCAGGCGTCGTCGAGGCGGTCGACGAAGTCGGCGAGCGCCCGCTTGAGCGCCTCAAGCTCCGTCGCGGCGAAGTCTTCCTTCCGCTCCGCCGCCGTGCGGCCCACGCCGACCCGCCGGGCGACCCACGAGACCCCGCGGCCGACGGCGCGATACCCGCTGCTGACCACGAGATCGACCGCCGTGCGCCGCGGCTCCAGCCACCGCCAGACCTCGTCCCAGACGGCCTCGCGGGGTGGCGGCGGCAGCTCCACCTGCACGCGGCCCTCGCGCTCGAGCGTCCGCTGCGAGTCGCGCCAGCCGGCCGCGGCGCGATCGATGCTCGTGAGCCAGGCGGCGAGGCCGCGGTCGGGATCGGCGACCACCCGCATGGCGCCGGCCATCGCCTGCCGCTTGATCCGATCGAAGTCGCCGCAGGCGAGCCGCTCGGCGAGCGACTGCGACGAGCCGTCGGGGGTGAGCTCCGGCAGCGGATGGAGCGTGATGCGTCCGGCGTCGGCGGCGGCGAAGTCGTGCGGCGCGGCGTAGACGGCGACGGGAGCCGCGGCCGTCTCGGCGACGAAGGTGGCCAGCCAGCCGGCGATCCGCTCCCGCTGCCGCGGCCAGTCGACCATGTTGAACACCACGATCATGGTCTTGCCGGCGGCCGCCGCGGCCGCGAAGAAATCCCGCACCGCCGCGTCGTTGTATTTCTGCTGGGTGAGCACGGCGACGAGCACGTCGGCCGCGGTGCGGACGAGTTCGGCGCGGTGCCAGTTCTCCCGCAGCGTGCCGTCGATGTCGGGCGTGTCGAGCACGACGAGCCGCTCGGGCTGCGTGCCGCCCGGGTCTTCCCGCCAGACGAGTACGTCGGCGGCCGACGCGTCGAGGGCGTCGGCCTCGCTGGTCCAGGGCACGGGCCGAAACCCGGGAAACAGCTCCGCGAGCTCGACGCGCGCCGCCACGCCCCGGGCGAGGCTCGCCACCGGATGCAGCGTGCGGGCCGCCTCCGGCAGCGAGCGGCTGATCGCGGCGCCGACGAGCGTGTTGGTGATCAGGCTCTTGCCCGTGTTCGTGCCGCCGCAGATCGCGGCCACCAAGAGCGGCTCGCGGGCCACCTGCGGCCGCAGCTTGCCGAACAGCGCCGCATGCCAGTCGGCGGCCGCGGGATCGTCGGCCCCCAGCCGCGCGGCGAGGGGCGATAGCCGCTCCACCTGCGCGCACAGCTCGGCCACCGTGCCGGCCCAGGCGGCGAACGACGGCGCGGCGGGAGTGGACTCGATGGCCATGCTCGGGGCGGCGATCCGCCGGGTGTCGCTGACGATCCGCCGCACGCGGCGGGCCGTTCGTTGCTGCCGTCGGCGGACCGCCCTAGACTCTCCTGCAATCCGCCCGTGAGCAGCACGGCAAGTGTGGCCTCCGCCGGATGTCCCCGCAAACCCGCGCCGGTTCCACTGCCATGCTCGCCCGTCGCCCCCTGTTTCCCGGCGTGATCGAGATGAACCACCAGGCCGGCTGGCGGATCGGCTGCAACGTCTACCTCGTCTACGACGACCGCGACTGGCTCCTCGTCGACATCGGCTACGAGGAGAGCGTGGACGAGATCGTGGAGCTGATCCGGCAGATGGACTTCCCGCTCTCGCAGTGCCGCGGGCTGATCGCCACCCATGCCGACGTCGATCACATCCAGGGGCTCGCGAAGGCGAAGGCGATCCTCAAGGCCCCGGTGCTCGCACACCCGAAGGCGGTGGCGTCGCTGGAGAGCGGCGACCGCATCAAGACCTTCGCCGAGATCGACGCCCAGAACGTCCATCTCGAGATGCCGAAGGTGACGGTCGACCGGGAGATCCGCGACGGCGACACCGTGCAGGTCGGCGGCCGCACGCTCGACGTCTGGCTCACCCCGGGGCACACCGACAGCCAGCTCGCCTTCCGCATGGGCGACCTGCTCCTGTCGGGCGACAACATCTACCGCGACGGGTCCGTGGGGGCGATCGACGCCCACCATGGCAGCGACATCCCGTCGTTCATCCAGTCGCTCAAGCGGATCGCGGCCGCCGACGTGGAGTGGCTGCTGCCGAGCCACGGCCCGATCTTCCGCAAGGACGACCGGCTGCTCGCGGCGACGATCGCCCGGCTCGAGGGCTATCTCAGACTCGCCGACTTCGGCACCTGCGCCCCGAACTGGCCGCTGCTCGACGAGTGGGATCGCGAGCTCGCGGAGGGCCGGCTGCCGGGGGCCTGACCGGCCTGCCGCACCGCCGCCGCCCCGGACGCGAACGACCCTGCGGGATTTTCCGTGAAGACCGGTCGTAGGGGCGGCCGATACTCCTCCTGACGCTGGATTCTCAGGGGGACAATCCGATGCTTCGCACTCTCGCCGCGGGGGCGGTCGCCGCCTTCGCGCTGCTCGCTCTCGCCTCGCCCGACGCCGCCGCGCAGCAGCCCGTCGGGGCGGGCACGCAGGCCTACGGCTACCAGTGGGGCAACTCGTACAACGCCCACGACTGGAATCGCCTCTACCACTATCCGTATGTCTGGTATCCGCAGAACTTCTACCAGGACGGCTACTACCAGAGCGCCAACGATCTCTACTACCGCTATCCGCAGGAGATGCGGGTGCCGGTCTACAACCGCGCCTGGCAGAACTACTATCCGAAGTCGCGGCTCTACCACCACGGCCACCACTTCAACCTCGACGTGTTCTGAATTCACGCGAAACACGGGCTTGCTTAATACACGCGAAACACGGGCATCCTGCCCGTTTTCGCTTGCGGCAGGCGGGGCGAAGCCAAGGTTCGCCGCGCCTGCCCGGCCGCCATCACGGCGGCCGCACGCGAAACGCCGGCCCGTCGCCAGGAAGCGTAACCGCGTAAGCGGTACGACCGCAGTCCGCATCGCTCACGCGATGGCGGCTTCCTCGAGCTCGAACTCAGCGAGGGGCTGCCGTCGCCAGGAAGCGTAACCGCGTAAGCGGTACGACCGCAGTCCGCATCGCGCACGCGATGGCGGCTTCCTCGAGCTCGAACTCAGTGAGGGGCTGCCGGTGCCAGGAAGCGTAACCGCGTAAGCGGTACGACCGCAGTCCGCATCGCTCACGCGATGGCGGCTTCCCGATCCCGGAGCCACGCGGAGCCTGCCACCGGCTACACTTCGCCGAACTCTCGCCCGGTAGGTGAACATCATGCAGCTCGGCTTCGTCTCCGCGATCCTTCCCGAACTGGCCCTCGACGACGTGCTCGCGTTCGCGGCGGCCGAGGGCTTCGGCTGCGTGGAGCTGATGTGCTGGCCCGTCGGGACCGCGGAGCGGAAGTACGCCGGCGTCACCCACGTGGACGTGACCGACCTCTCGCCCGCGAAGGCCACGGCGGTGCGGGCCGCGTGCGACCGGCACGGCGTGGCGATCAGCGGGCTCGGCTACTACCCCAATCCGCTCGATCCCGACCCCGCGGTGGCCGGCGTCGCGACCGCGCACCTGCGGCGGGTGATCGACGCCGCCGCGCTGCTCGGCATCGGCACCGTCAACTCGTTCGTGGGCCGCGACTGGACCAAGACCGTGGACGACAACTGGCCGCAGTTCCTCGCGACCTGGAAGCCGCTCGTGCGGCACGCCGAGGAGCGGGGCGTGCGGATCGGGATCGAGAACTGCCCGATGCTGTTCACGCGGGACGAATGGCCGGGGGGCAAGAACCTGATGACGTCACCGGCCGTCTGGCGGCGGGCGTTCGCCGACGTCGACTCGCCGGCGTTCGGCCTCAACTACGACCCTTCGCATCTCGTGCTCCAGGGGATGGATCCGCTCGGGCCGCTCGCCGAGTTTCGCGACCGGCTCTTCCACCTGCACGCGAAAGACGTGCGGATCGACATCCAGGCCGTGAACGAAGTCGGGCGCTTCGAGTTCCCGAATCGCTGGCATCAGCCGCGGATTCCGGGGTCGGGGGAGATCGACTGGAACCGCTTTCTGTCGGAAGTTCGCCGGGTGGGCTACGCGGGGCCGGTGTGCATCGAGGTGGAGGACGATACCTTCGGCAAGAGCCTCGAGGGCCGCATGCGGGCCATCCGGGTCGCCCGCGACGTCCTCCGGCCGCAGTTCGCCTAGCCGGCGCCGACGGCGGATGGGCCGCGGGCCGCCGCATCGCCACCTGATCGGGGAGACCATCGATGAGCCAGCAGCCCGTGCCGAGCCGGCATGCCCCCTTCGCCGACGACCGCGCGGCGGGCCGCTGGTGGCTCGACAACGTCTACGCCGGCGACGACGCCGTGCAGCTCACCCCCCGGGCGGTCGTCACGGGGATGCTGATCGGCGGGCTGATGTCGGTGTCGAACCTCTACGTGGGCCTCAAGACCGGCTGGGGGCTCGGCGTCACGATCACGTCGTGCATCATCGCCTACGCGGTGTTCAAGCTCCTCGAGCAGCTCGGAGCCCGCCCCTTCTCCACGCTCGAGAACTACACGATGAGTA
>JBIIMU010000211.1:0-5153 GCA_044337845.1 Pirellulales bacterium
GAGCCCGGGCAGCGTGGTGATGCTCGACACCGACACCGGCGAGGTGGCCTGGGAGCGGTCGGGGCTGCGGCCGGTGGTCGAGTGGATCGGCGACGACGAGGTGCTCTGCGGCTGCACGGCCGACGGTCTGCGGTGCCCCGTGCTCTCGGTCCGCGACGGCCGCCTGCTGCACGAGATCGACCTGCCCGATCGGCGGCAACGGCTGGCCGCGTTCGGCAGGCGGGTGGTCGCCATCGTGCCGCTCGACGACCATCCGCTGGCGAGCCGCGTGCGGGTCGACGTGATCGACACGCTCGACCGGGGCGTGCGCGGCGTGGGTGAGTTCGCCGGGGAGTCGCGGGCGGTGGTGGTGGACGGTGGGCGGCTGGCCTTGGCCGAACCCGACGGCCGGCTGACGATGATCGACGGCCACGCGGCCAGCGTCGTCTGGCAGGCTCGCCTGCCCGGTCTGGGCGCGGCTCCGGACGCGCTGCACGTGCTCCGCTGGCAGGATCGATACCTCGTCTACGCGGCCGCCGCCGGCGGCGACGAGCCCGATCCCGGGGACGACGCCGGCTCGCCGCTGCAGTCGCTGCTCGCGACCAGCGAGTCGACGCCGCCCCGGCCGGCCGCGATCTGGGCCGTGGCCGCGGACGACGGCCGGCCGCTGTGGCCGGTGCCCGCCACGGTGCGGGGCGTGGGGCTGCACCTCGCCCAGCCCGTCGGCCTGCCGCTGCTCGTCCTCGCCCGGCAGAGTCGCGGGGAGAACGGTCCGCGGCTGACCCTGCTCGGCATCGACAAGCGGACCGGGCATGCGGTGCTCGACGAGCGCCGGCTGAGCGTCAGCGGGCACCTGTTCGTGGGCTGCGAGGTGGTGGGCGATCCCGACTCCGCGACGATCACGATCCGGGGCGCGCACGACACGACCCGGCCGATCACGCTCGAATACACCGGTCAGCCCGTGGCGCCGCGGCCGCCGCACCAGGCCGACGCCCTGCCATCCGACGCCGGGGCCGGGGTGGTCGGAGGGCGGCTGTCCGGAACCGGCCCCCGCTGACCCCGGACGGCGTATGATCGCGGCATGAACGCACGCCCCCGTTGCCCGCGTCGCTGGTTCGGCTGGTGCGCCGCCCTGGTGGCGGTGGCCGGCGCCGGCCCGGGCGTCTCGGCCGCCGCGGCTCCCGAGGCGGAGGTCCGCGACGTGGTGGGACGCGGCCTCGAGTGGCTCGAGTCGAAGCAGTCGCGGCGCGGCAGCTGGACGGCCAACGAGGGCCGCTACCCCACGGCGATGACGGCCTTGGCCGGCACCGCCCTGCTGATGGAAGGGTCGACGACGTCCCAGGGACGCCACGCGGAGTCGATTCGCCTCGCGGTCGAGTTCCTCCTCTCCCGGTCGCGGGCCAACGGCCTGATCGGCGATCCCAAGAGCGACGACCGCTACACCTACGGCCACGGGTTCGCGATGCTGTTTCTGTCGCAGGTCCTCGGCGAGGAGGAGGACGAGCGGCGGCGGGACGAGCTCGTGGCCGTCCTCTCGCGGGCGGTGACCTTTTCGGGCCGGGCGCAGACCAAGGACGGCGGCTGGGGCTACGTGAGCGCGAAGGACGGGCAGGACTTCGACGAAGGCTCCACGACGATCACGCAGGTGCAGGGTCTCCGCGGCTGCCGCAACGCGGGCATTCCCGTGCCACGGGAGATCATCGACCGGGCGATCGGCTACATCCATCGCTGCACGATGCCCGACGGGGGCGTGCAGTACAGCTCCAAGGGGGGCGGCGGCCGGCCGGCGATCTCCGCGGCCGCGATCGCTTGCCTGTTCAACGCGGGCGAGGAGGACGACACCCACGTGCCGCGGATGCTCACCTATGCCCGGAAGCACCTGGGCACGATCTCGAACAACAGCTTCGGCCACTGGCACTACGCGCACTTCTACTACGCGCAGGTGATGTACCGTCAGGGGGGCGACGACTGGCACGACTACCGCGGCCAGGTGGAGCGCCGGCTCGTCGCCGAGTCGCAGGCCGATGGCGACGGCCGCTTCTGGCCGCAGGGCTACATCGGCCCCGTCTACACCACGGCGACCAACCTCGTCATCCTCCAGCTCGACCGCGGGTCGTTGCCGATCTTCCAGCGGTAGCCGCCCGCCGGCCACGACCGCCGCCACCATCTTCCAGGAGCCCCTTCGCCATGCCGACGACGTCCCCGATCGACCGCCTGCACGAGGCCCGCGACCGCATTCTCGAGCAGCTCTCCCGGGTCATCGTGGGCCAGGCCGACGTGATCGAGGAGCTGCTGATCTGCCTGTTCAGCCGCGGCCACTGCCTGCTCGAGGGCGTGCCCGGGCTGGCCAAGACGCTCCTCGTGAGCACCCTCGCCCGGAGCCTCGATCTCACGTTCAGTCGCATCCAGTTCACCCCCGACCTGATGCCGGCCGACATCGTGGGCACCGACGTGCTCGAGGAGGATCGCGCGACCGGCGTCCGGCAGCCGCGGTTTCTCGAGGGGCCGGTGTTCGCCAACGTGGTGCTCGCCGACGAGATCAACCGCACGCCCCCGAAGACGCAGGCCGCGCTCCTCGAGGCGATGCAGGAGGGGCACGTGAGCGTGGGCCGCGTCCGGCACCGGCTCGTCGATCCGTTCTTCGTGCTCGCCACGCAGAACCCGATCGAGCAGGAGGGCACCTACCCGCTGCCCGAGGCGCAGCAGGACCGGTTCATGTTCAAGGTGTTCGTCCGCTACCCGTCGTTCGCCGACGAGTTCGAGATCGCGCGGCGGACGACCGGCGTGCCCGCGGAGGAGCCGCAGCCCGTGCTCTCTGCCGCCGACATCGTGGCCCTCCAGCGGAGCGTGCGCGAGGTGCCCGTCAGCGACCACCTGATCCGCTACGCGCTCGCGATCGTCCGCCAGACCAGGGCGGGGGAGAAGGGCGTGCCCGACTTCGTCTCCGACCAGCTCGCCTGGGGAGCCGGGCCGCGGGCGGTGCAGGTGCTCGTGGTGGGGGCGAAGGCCCGGGCCGTGATGCAGGGACGGCCGCACGTGTCGGCCGACGACATCCGCGCGCTGGCCCCGCCGGTGCTGCGGCACCGCGTCGTCGTCGGCTTCGCCGCGGCCAGCGAGGGGGTCACGCCCGACGACGTGATCGCCCGGATCGTCGAATCAACTCCCGCACGAGAGGACGAGCTGTCGCGTGACCCGCGCTTCCAGACGATATTTGCGTCCTGAGACGCTCCGTCGCATCCACCACCTGCAGCTCCGCGTCCGTGACGCCGTCGAGGGCACCAAGACGGGCCTCCACCGCAGTCCCTACCGGGGCCAGTCGGTCGAGTTCCTCCAGCACCGCGAGTACGTCCGCGGCGACGACCTGCGGCGGGTCGACTGGAAGGTGTGGGGCCGGCAGGATCGGCTGACCGTCAAGGAGTACGAGGAGGAGACCAACCTCCGGCTCACGCTCCTCGTGGACGGCTCCGCGAGCATGGACTACGCCGGCGACGCGGCCCCGGCGGCGCGGCCGTCGAAGTTCGACCACGCCGCCACGCTGGCCGCCAGCCTCGCGTGGCTCGCGCTCTCCCGGGGTGACGCCGTGGGCTGCGGCGTGTTTGACGACCGGCTCCGGGCGAGCGTGCCGGCCCGGACGCGGCGCTCCCAGCTCGACGGGATCTGCGGGGTGCTCGAGGCGCCGCGGAACGCCGGGGCAGGGGACCTGCTGCGGGTGGTCCGCGACGTCGCCGACGCGCTGCCGCCGCGGGGCCTCGTGATCCTCCTCTCCGACCTGTTCGGCGACCGCGCGGACCTGATGCGGGGCCTGCGGCTCCTCCGCGGCCGGGGCCACGACGTGGCGGTGCTGCACGTGATGGACGACGACGAGCTCGACTTTCCGTTCGCCGGCGTGACGCGGTTCGAGGGCCTGGAGGCGGGCGGGGCGTTGACCTGTGATCCACGGGCGCTGCGGAGCGAATACCTCGCGGGGCTGGAGGCGTTTCTCGCGGAGGTGCGGGGCATCGCCGTGGCCGCCGGGTGCGGCTACGCGGTGGTGCGCACCGGCGAGCCGCCCGAGGCGGCGCTCGTGCGGTTCCTGGCACGCCACGCGAGCTGAAGGGGCGGTGCCGCATGCCGAGCTTCGATCATCCATCGATCCTCTGGTGGGGCCTGCCCCTCGCGGCGGCGCCGCTGGTGATCCATCTCATCAGCCGGCTGCGGCACCGGGTCGTCCGCTGGGCGGCGATGGAGTTCCTGCTGGCCGGCCGGCGGAAGTCCCGCACGCGGGTGCTGCTGCAGCAGCTGCTGCTCCTCGCCCTGCGGACGGCCCTGGTGCTCGGCGTGGTGCTGGCCCTCGCCGCGCCCCGCTGGCGGCAGCCGCTCGGGGCCTTGCTCGGTGGAGCGTCGCGCGCGCACCTGGTGGTGCTCGACGACAGCGGCTCGATGGCCGACCGCTCCGGGGCGGCCGCCGGCGACGCACGCACGGCGTTCGATCGGGGCCGACAGGTCGTGGAACGCCTCGTCGCCGACCTCGCGGCCGCGGGAGCCGGCGACGAGATCGCCGTGGCCCGCTCGTCGCTCCTCGCCTCGGGGACCACGGTCGACCTCCTCACCCGCCGCCGCGTGTCGCCCGAGACGGTGACCGCAGTGCGGGACGCGCTCGACCGCACGCGGGTCACGTCGGGCACCGCGGGCTGCCGTGAGGCCGTCGCGGCGGCGGCCGCGGTCCTGAGCGGAGACGACTCGCGTCGCTCCGTGGTCTGGCTCGTCGGCGACTGCCGGAGCCGCGACTGGCTCGACCCGGGGGCGGCCGCCCCGCTGGGGCGGCTCGCCGAGGCGGGCACCGAGATCCGATTCGTCGACGTGGGCGTGGATCGAGGCACGCCCGGCAACCTCGGGATCACCCGGCTCGAGGCCGTCGGCGGCGTGCCCGCGACGGGGGTGCTCCTGCCGATGGAGGTGGAGGTCCGCAACGACGGGCCGGACGCCGCGCGGGACGTGGTGGTGGAACTCCTGGAGGACGGCGGCGGCAGGCCCGCGGTGCGCATCGACGAGCTTGCCGCCGGGCAGGCGGCGACGCGTCGGTTCGACGTCCGCTTCGCCGCGGCGGGAGGGCATGTCGTCGAGGCGCGGCTGCCCCCGGACATCCTCGCGGCGGACGACGCGCGGTGGACGGCGATCGACGTCGTGGACGGCGT
>JBIIMU010000212.1:0-5152 GCA_044337845.1 Pirellulales bacterium
ACGGTGTCGATCGCCGGCAGTTCGCGATCGACCGTTCGCGGGAGGTTGGCCTCGCGGAGCGACTGCCAGGCGGCGGCGTCGAGCCGGCCGGTGCGGGCGAACGCCTGGAGGACGAACACGAGGGCCACCGCCGCCTCGCAGGCCGCGACGGTGAGCACGAGGATCACGAGCACGTGCCCCCCCCAGTCGCCGTGGTGCCGGCTCCAGGCGACGAGGGTCACCGAGATCCCCTGCAGCATCAGTTCCGCGCAGAGGAACATCACGATCATGTTGCGGCGGGCGAGGATGCCCACGAGACCGAGTGCGAAGAGCATCGCACCGACCACGAGTCCATCGAGCACGAGCGGCGAAGGGGCCACGGCATTCATGGGATCGCCCTCCGGGCGTCGGCGGCTTCGTCGGCGTCACCGCCACGGGCCACGATGGCGATCGAGCCGACGAGCGCCACGAGCAGAAGCACGCCCGCCACCTCGACCGCGAGCAGGTGCCGACCGAAGAGTTCCCCGCCGAGCCGCGCCACGTGGTTCTCCGCGAGGAGGTCGGCGCGTCCCGGGTCGCTCGTGGCCTTGTCGGCCGCGCTGCCCGCGAGCAGCGCGGCCTTCGTGGCGGGCGTCTGGCAGCAGGCCGGGGGCTCGTTCGTGAGCCGGCCGATCGACAGCGAGAGGATGCCCAGCAGCACCGCGCCGGCCACCGCGGCGAGCAGCGGCTCGCTCGACACGCGATCGTAGGGGGCGAGGCCCGCCGGCTGGGCGAGCATCAGCACGAACAGGAACATCACGAGAATGGCCCCGGCATACACCACGATCGTGGCGACGCCGAGAAACTGCCCGCCGAGCACCAGGAGCACCCCCGACACGCCGGCCAGGGCCATCGCGAACCAGATCGCGGCGTAGACGGGCGATCGCGAGACCACGGTGGCGGCCCCCGACACCACCGCCACGACCGCCACCGTGAGGAACACGGCGTCTTCACCCGGGCTGCCGAGGCGATGCCCAAGCGCCGCGAAGGCGGCCAGGGCCGCGAGGCCCACGAGCCCGCCGAGCCAGCGGGCGGTCCGCTCCGCGGCGCCGGTGCGGCCGCGGGGCAGCAGGAGCCAGAGGCTCGCCGCGGTGGCGGCCACGCCACCGGCGAGCAGCGTGCCGGGCGAAATGGTCGGCAGGATGGCGGCGATCACGGCGTGCACCCCAGCGCCGTCGACTTCATCGGCTCGGCATCCTTCGTCATGTCGTAGACGCTCAGCAGCTTTTCCTTGTCGAAGATCATCTCCTCGCGGCTCTTGCCGGTGAGGTCGAGGAGGCTCGTGAGCTCGATCGCGTCGACCGGGCAGGCCTCCTCGCACATCCCGCAGAAGATGCAGCGGAGCTCGTCGATGTGGAAGCTCTCCGGATACTTGTCGCGATCGGGCCACGGACTCTCGGCGGCCACGATGTCGATGCAGCGGGCGGGGCAGGCGGTGGCGCAGAGGAAGCAGGCCACGCACTTCACGCGGCCCTGCTCGTCGCGATTGAGCCGGTGCACCCCGCGGTAGATGAGCGGATTGCCGACCGTGGGCCGCTGCTCGGGATAGCTCACCGTGACCTTGGGGCTCACGAGGTGCCGGGCGGTGGTCGCCAGGCCGCTGACGAACAGCGGCAGGTAGAGCCGCTCGGCGAGGCCGAGGGGCTTCGCTTCGAGCCAGGTGATCGACGGATCGGATGGCTGCATGTCAGACCTCCACCAGGTCGCGGCTGGACCCGAGCCCGTGCTCCGCGTCGAGCGGACCGGGCGTGCGGATCGGCGAGTTGTCGGTGCCCGAAGGCGTGAGCAGGCCGGCGGCGATCCAGCCCAGGAAGAACACCGCCCACGGGGCCGCGATCGCCACCGCCCCCGCGACGCCCGTGCCGAGCGCGGCGGTGAGCTGCGGCCGGAACTCCTCGACGGCGGCGACGGTGACGAGGTTCGCGATGCCCAGGGGCAGCATCACCTTCCAGGCCAGGTTCATCAGCTGGTCGAACCGGAACCGCGGCCAGCTCCAGCGGACGAGCATGAAGAACAGGATCACGCCCAGGATCTTGGCCGAGAGCACCGCGAAGCGGATCAGGGCCACGGTCCAGGTTTCCACCGGCCCGGAGCCGGTGACGCCCCAGAGGTGCCAGCCGCCCAGGAACATGATCACGATCAGGAATGCCGCCGTCACCATGTGGAGGAACTCCGACACGAGGAACAGCAGCAGCTTGATGCCCGAGTATTCGGTGTGGTAGCCGCCGACGAGTTCCTGCTCCGCCTCGGGCAGGTCGAACGGCAGCCGGGCCGCCTCCGCGAAGCTGGCGACCAGGAACACGATGAACCCCAGCGGCTGGGCGAACGCGTACCAGATGCCGGTCGACGCCTGGGCGTCGATGATCCGGTCGAGCTTGAGCGAGCCGGCGGCGAGCACCACGCCGAGCAGCCCCAGGCCGAGCGGGATCTCGTAGGCCACCAGCTGGGCGCTGCTCCGCAGGCCGCCGAGGAAGCCGTACTTGTTGTTGCTCGCCCAGCCGCCGAGCAGCACGCCGTACACGGCGATGCTCGAGAGCGCGAACACCCAGAGCACGCCCACGTCGAGGGCGGGGGCCACCAGCAGCGGCTCCTCGCCGGTGAGGCCGAGGGCGGGAATCGGGGGCAGCGAGCTGCCGAACGGGATCGCCGCGAAGATCGCCAGCGACGCGGCGAGGATCACCAGCGGCGCGGCCGTGTAGAGCACCTTGTCGACGTGCTTCGGCGTGAAGTCCTCCTTGAGGATGATCTTCAGCCCGTCGGCGAGCGGCTGGCCGAGACCGAACAGCCGGATCTTGGTGAGCGGAATGCCGACGCGGTTGGGGCCCTTGCGGTCCTGCACCCACGCGGCCATCCAGCGTTCCACGAGCACGAGGTACGCGGCCGCGGTCATCAGGCCGCCGACGAGCAGGCCGATCTTGACGAGCGCGACGAGCGTGGGCAGCGACGGAAGGAGGTTCTGCATGGCGACGCGTCAGGCGAGCTGGTGGAGACGGAGATCGACGCCGGTGGCCGGCAGCTCGCCGCCGAGTGCCGAGAACGACGGCGACGAGGAGGCGATCTGCTGGCGGACGGCGGCGGGGTCGTAGAGGCCACGGCGGCCGAGCATGTTCCAGAACAGCCGCCCCTCGGGCCAGACGCCCGCCGGCGGGCGGATCGCCTGCCGGAAGCTCTGCGCGTGGTGGGCGACATTGACCCAGGTGCCCGCCCGCTCCGCGAACCCGACCGCGGGCAGCCGCCAGGTGGCCAGCCGCATGAGCGGGGAGTCGAAGAGGTCCTGCACCACGAGCTGCTTGAGTCCGGAGAACGAGTCGGCGGTCGCGGTGTCGATCCACGGGCCGGGATAGGCCGCCGTGACCCACGCGGCATCCGCCCCACCGGCGGCGACGTGCGCCACGAGGTCGTTCCAGGATCGGCCTCCCGCGCCGTAGAGCGCGAGCACCTCCTCCACTCCCTTGCGGTTCGGGCACTTCTCGCCGCGGATCGTGAAGCCCCCCGGAAACGACTCGTCGGCCCCCTTCGTGGGCACGAAGCCGAGGGCGAGGAAGGCCTCGGGATCGATCGAGCGGGCGACGGCGCAGAGCATCCACGCCTCCTCGACCGTGAGCATCGGCGACACGGCCACGGCCAGGCGGCCGGCGGCCTTGAGGTCGTCGCGGAGCTTCACGACCACGTCGGCCCACTCGATCGTCTCCGTGGCCGGCGTGCCGGAGCCGGTGTCGCGGTGGGACGGTGCCGCCGCCTGGCGCGACGCGTCGAGGATCCGTGCCTGGTCGTGGAGATGGTGCCAGCCGTAGCGGCCCTCGTCGCAGATCCACCACGTGTTGACGTGGGGATTCTCCCGGGGCTTGAGCCGGTAGACGGCGTCCTGGTTGTGCTCGGTGTAGATGGAGCAGCCCGCCGAGCAGCCGCCGCAGACGTTGGCCTCCCGTTTCAGGAACCAGACCCGCTGCTGGTAGAGGAAGTCCTTGTCGCCGAGCGCCCCCACCGGGCAGAGATCGACCACGTTGCCGGAGAGCTTGTTGGCCAGCGGATGGCCGGGGAAGACGTCGATCTCCTCCTTCGCCCCGCGGCTGGTGACCATCAGCTCGGCGGTGCCGGAAATCTCCCGCGTGAACCGCACGCAGCGGGTGCACATGATGCAGCGGTCGACGAACAGCGTGACCGTGGGGCCGACGTCTCGCTTGCGGCTGTGGAACGGCTGCAGGTCGGCGCGGCGCTCGGGCTGGCCGTGCTGGAAGTGGTAGTCCTGCAGCAGGCACTCGCCCGCCTTGTCGCAGACCGGGCAGTCGATCGGGTGGTCGATGAGCAGCGCCTCCTCGACCCGGGCCCGGCTGTCCTTGACGAGCTGGCTCTCGGTGACGATCACGGTGCCGTCCTTGACCGGCGTCTGGCAGCCCGGCACGAGCTTGGGCACCATCGTGACCTTGCCGGTGGCCGCGTCCCGCTGACCGGTTTCGATCAGGCACATCCGGCAGCTGGCCACGACCGACAGGCCGGGATGCCAGCAGTAGTGCGGGATCTCCTTGCCGGCGCGGCGGGCCGCCTCGATGCAGTTGAGCCGCTCGTCGGCCCCGATCTCGATCTCCTGTCCGTCGACGATCACCAGCGGCATCAGTGCGCTCCCACGATCTGCAGGGCGGGGACGGGGTCGGTCACCATCCAGCCCGAGGGGTTGGTCCGCTTGACGTAATCCTCGAACTCGCCGCGGAACTTCTTGATCGCGTTCTTCATCGGCCAGGCGGCGCCGTCGGCCAGGCCGCAGATCGTGCTGCCGGGCATCATGCCCATGGTGTTGCCGAGTTCGAGGAGGAGGTCGAGATCCTTGAGCCGGCCCTTGCCCGCCTTGATCCGCTCGAGGATCCGCAGCGACCAGCTCGTGCCCTCGCGGCACGGCGTGCACTGGCCGCACGACTCGTGGGCGAAGAACCGGGCGGAGTTGTGCAGGAAGTCGACGATGCTCGTCTGGTCGTCGATCACGACGACGGCCGCCGTGCCCAGGCCGAGGCAGCCCACCTTGCCCGGGCCGGCGAAGTCGAGCGGCGTGTCGAGCTCGCTCTCCGTCATCAGGCCCATCGAGATCCCGCCCGGGATCACCGCCTTGGCCTTGCGGCCCTTCCAGACGCCGCCGCCGAAG
>JBIIMU010000215.1:0-5126 GCA_044337845.1 Pirellulales bacterium
CGCACGACACCGTCTAGCCGCCGCGTCCGGGAAGCCGCCATCGCGTGAGCCGGCCGATCGGGTGTCAGGAAGCCGCCATCGCGTGAGCGATGCGGACCTGCCCGCGGTTCGCGAGTCAGACGTTTCAGCGGCCGACGTCGAGGGCGACGAGCGTGCGGTCGTTCCGGAGATAGAGCCGCCCGCCCGCCAGCGCCGGCAGCGCCCGCAGCGAGCCGCCACGGGGATCGCCGGCGAAGGGGCGGGCCCGGGCGATCACGTCGAGCCGCGCTCCGTCGGGCCGCACGAGCAGGAGTTCGCCGTCGGTCTTCACCACGAGGATCCTGCCGTCGGCGACCAGCAGCGTGCCGTAGCCGAAGCCCGCCTCCCGCCAGAGCACGCGGCCCGTGTCGGGATCGAGACAGACCATGTCAGCGGGCGGAACGTCGTCGCGGCCGTCGATGGCGTAGAGCCGACCGCCCACGAGCACGGGCGTGGCGTACTGCGACGCGAGCGACTCGACGCCCTGCCACACGGCCGTCGCCCCCTCGGCGTCGAACGTCGCACAGACGCTGCCGATCCCGTAGGCGGCGGTCACGAGAAACCGGTCCGCGGCGAGCGGCACCGGTGTCGCCGCGTTGACCGTCGGCCCCCGCTGGCCGAAGGGAAACGTCCAGCGGACGCGGCCCGTGGCCGGATCGAGGAGCAGGCAGGAGAGCCGCGCGACCATGAGCACGTGCGGCGTCCCGGCCACGTCGACCGCCACCGGCGCCGAGTAGCTCGCCCCCTCCCGCGTGGCCGTCCAGAGCGTCTCGCCCGTCGCGCGATCGAAGGCGACGACGCCGGCATCCCCCTTCCGGCCGCCCACGTTCACGATCACCCGCGCGTCGCTCACGAGCGGCGTGGCGCCGGCGCCGAAGTAGCCTTCCGGGGCGTTGAAGTCGCGGTGCGTGTTCCGCTCCCAGAGCCGCCGGCCGGTGGCGGCATCGATGCAGGCGAGCATGCCCTGCGCTCCGAACACGACCACGCGGCCCTCGTGCACGACCGGCGCACACAGCGGCCCGTCGCTGCCGCCGACCTGGGGCACGAACTTCGTCGCGTGCCCGTCGCTCCAGACGGTCGCGCCCGTGGCCGTGTCGAAGGCCTCGAGCAGTTCGCGGTCGCCCACGCGATGAAACAGGAAGCCGCGGTCGCCCACGACGGCGACTCCGGCCACACCGGCGCCCACGTCCCGCCGCCACACCTCCCGCGGACCACCTGCCGGCCAGGCGTCGGCCAGCCGCTCGTCGGCCGCCGCCGCGCCGTTCCGCCCGGGGCCGAGAATCTGCGGCCAATCCCCGGCCGCGGCGCCGGCACCGAGGGCGATCCACACGAGCACGGCATGCGGGGCGACGACCGCCGCGCCGGCGGCTCGCGAGGTGCGGCGGCTCATTGCGGCCGGTTCCGCTGGCGGAAGTACTTCAGCCCCGGCACGAAGAAGCAGGCGCCACTGACGAGCCCGAACAGCACGTGCTGCCAGTCGGGCACGAGGCACATCAGGAGGGAGGTGCAAAACAGCGCCGCCGCCTGCACGTAGAAGATGCCCGAGAGGATCCCCGCCTTCACGAAGAACACGAGGCCCGCGAACAGGGCGAGCACCGGGGAGAGCGTGAGCACCGGGAGGCCGAGCAGCGGCTCGATCGAAAACAGAAACGTGCTCGCGATCATGCTCCCGCCCCAGACGTGGGCAATCTGCCGCTCGACCGTCGTCACCGGGCCGTTGCGGTGCCGCAGGGCCCAGAAGATCGGCGCCCAGAGCGCGAGCCCGCCCCCCCAGAGCACGACATACGGCCAGCGGCTCACGACGCCCTGCCAGGCGAGCACGTCGGTGATGCAGCACAGGGCGAACACCACCACCGAGTGCCACATCCAGAGCAGGCCCCAGTTCTCGAGCACCACCGCGTGGTGGGTCTCGCGGAACAGCCGGCCGACGACGTCGGCCAGGCCGCCGCGCCGCGCCGCGATCGGCTCCCCCGCCAGGGCCGCGCGGAGGTCGGCGGCCAGCTCCCCGGCCGACGCGTAGCGGAGGTCCTGCGGCTTCTGCAGGCTCTTCAGCGCGATCATCTCGAGGTCGCGGTCGGCCGCGGGGGCGATCGTCCGCGGCGCCGGCGGATCGGCCTCGAGCACCGCCAGCAGCGTGTCCATCGGCGTCGACGCCTGGAACGGAGGCCGCCCGCAGAGCGTCTGGTAGAGGATGGCCCCGAGGCTCCAGACGTCGCTCGTGGGGCCGATGTCGCCGCGACTGCCCGCCGCCTGCTCCGGCGACATGTAGCAGGGAGTGCCGAGGATCGCGCCGGTGTGCGTGACGGAGTCGGAGTCTTCGAGCCGCTTCGCGAGCCCGAAGTCGGAGACGAGCGGCTCGCCCGCGGTGTCGATCAGGATGTTGGACGGCTTCAGGTCGCGGTGCAGCACGCCGCCGTCGTGGGCCGCCTGCACGGCATCGGCCACCTTGGCGAGCAGGGCCGCGGCCTCCCGCGGCGGCAGCGGGCCCTGGGCGAGCCGCTTGGCGAGCGTCGTGCCCTCGATCAGCCGCATGCTGTAATACGGCAGGCCGTCGTGCTCCCCGACCTCGAAGATCGGCACGATGCCCGGATGATCGAGGCGGGCGGCGGCCTCGGCCTCGCTGCGGAACCGGGCCAGATCGGCGGGGCTGGCGAGGTCGCGGCGGAGGAGCATCTTCACCGCCACGCTGCGGCCGAGGCTCCGCTGCACCGCCCGGTAGACGATGCCCATGCCTCCCCGCCCGAGCTCCTCGCGGAGTTCGTAGTCGCCGAAGGTGGCCGGCAGCGGCGTGGAGCCCGGGACGAAGCCGCCGCCGCGGTCGGCCGGCGCGGATGTGCCGCGGGGACTGACGCCGGGCGCGTCGCCGGCCATGCCGACCCCGCGATCCGACGGCAGCATCACGGTCGAGGCATCGGCCACGAAATCGGCGACCGACATCGTGGCGAACAGCTCGCGAAGGTGCGGAGCGAGGTCGGGATGCTCCCGCACCATCGACTCAAGCAACCGCTGGGCACGGGACGGGTCGCACTCCGAGAGCTGCTCGACGAGCAGGGCAAGCGTCTCCTCGCGGTCGGGCGCGAGGACGTCGTCGGCGGTCGGGCGGGGCGCCATGGCTTCGGGGGAAGGGAAGTCGCTGGGGTCGGTGGTCGATCGACGCGAGGGGATGATAGGCGCGCCCCCGTCGGGGGAGGCGTCAGGCCTCGGCCGAGCCTCCGTCGAGCAGGCCGCGGAGCCGCCGCATCGCCCGCAGGTAGCGCATGCCGGCGGCGGGCTTCGTGAGGCCGAGCACCTCGGCCGCTTCGGCCGTCGAGAGGTGCTCGAAATGACGGAGCAGCACGATGCGACGGTCGTCGTCGTCGAGGCGTTCCACGGCGGCCGCGAACCGCCGCTCCAGTTCGTGCCAGGTGGCGGCGGCCGCGGGCGTCAGGTCGCGGTCGGCCACCGCGGCGAAGCCATCGTCCGCGGACGACTCCGCGTCGTGCGTGACGAGGGGCACCTCGCGGTCGAGGCTGCGGGTGGCCGCCACGCGATGCCGCCGGTGGGCGTCGATCAGGCGGTCGCGGGCCATGTGCCGCAGCCAGAGGCGAAACGGCATCGTCGGATTGGCGAGGTAGTCGCCGAGCCGCCGATTCGCCTCGATCATCACGTCCTGCACGATGTCGCTGGCATCGACCCGCCGCTCGATCACGCGGTCCATGCGGTGGTCGATCATCCGCCGGATGGCGGTGCGGTGCCGCTCCAGCAGGCGGTTCACGGCGTCGGTGTCGCCGCCGCGGACCTGGTCGAGCAGCACGAGCGTGACCTGAGCCTGACGCTCCGCCGACACGAGGCCGTCGCTGAGGTCATCCGGCCCGTTCGTGGCGGGGTTGCGCGTCACGCTTCCATCCTACCAACGTGTCACCCGGCTGTCGGCCCGAATGACCGTGCCGGTCGTAGCGGTTGCGGGGGCTTTGGCAGGCCCGAAATCACCGATTTCGACCCGTCCGGATTTTTGCCCGGCGCGATTTCGTGATCCATAATCGCGAGCGGTCAGATGGAGCGACCGCCGGCTGCCGCGACCTTTCGCGGCGATTGCGAACGGATGCCCACGTGCCAGTCGTCCGCCCCCTGCCAGTGTGCGGTGCCAGTCGGCGCGGTCGCCAGACTGCCGCGTGGGGCCTGCTCGCGACCTGGCTGCTGGCGATTCCCGCGCCGGCCGCCGCGCCGCTCCCGCCGGAGCCCTCCGACGCGGCGATCGTGGCGGCGGTTCCCCACGAAGATCTGGCGGCGCGGGCCACCGCGCTCGTCCACCAAGGCCGCTGGGCCGACGTGGTGGGCATCTGCGAGACCGCCGCCCGCAAGGGCACGCTCGCCCCGTCGCTGCGGCACCAGTACGACCTCGCGAAGCTGCACTGCGACGTCGCCCGCCGGCATTCCGAGCCGACGTTCCGCACGCAGCTCGCGTCGCTCCCGGAGACCGATGCCCGGCGGGTGTACGCCGAGGTGCTGTCGCGGATCGAGTCGCACCACGTCGACACGCCCGATTTCCGCCGCCTCCTCGACCGCGGCCTGCGGGCGATCGACGTCGCCCTCGACGAGCCGGCGTTCGCCGCCGCGTATGGCCGGCAGGCATCCACCGAGCGGCGGGCGCTCTTCCACGAGCAGGTCACGCGGATCGCCAGCGCCCGCGGCGTGGCGTCGCGGGCCGATGCGGAGGCGATGGCCGCCTGGGTGGCGCGTGCCGCCGACTCGATCCTCGGCATCCCGTCGGCCGTGGTGCTGATGGAGATGTCGGCGGCCGCGGTCGGCGGGCTCGACGAGTACTCGGCGTTTCTCACCAACGGCCAGCTCGACGACCTCTACGCCCAGATCGAGGGCAACTTCGTCGGCCTCGGCGTGGAGCTGAAGACCGCTCCCGACGGGCTGCTCGTGGTGCACGTGATCCCGGGCAGCCCCGCGGAGCGGTCGGGCATCCGGGCCGGCGATCATCTCGTGGGTGTCGGCGGCCGGCCGATCGGCGGCATGAGCGTCGACGAGGCGGCCCACCTGCTGCAGGGCCCGGAGGGCTCGCTCGTCACGCTGGCCATCCTGCGGGCCCCGGCTCCCGCCCGCGCGGTCACGGTCCGCCG
>JBIIMU010000214.1:0-5126 GCA_044337845.1 Pirellulales bacterium
TCGAGCCGTGCGACCCGCGCGAGAGGCTCCATCCCGGCGACATCCTCGAGACGGACGAGCACGTGCATCCGCCGGATGCGCTCGGTGACGTCGAGCTTCGGAAACCGCTCGAGGATCGCGGTCACGCGTGGCGGATCGGTGGCCGCCGTGAGTGGCAGCCGGTCGATGAGCCACCGCGCCCGCAGGGCGCGTTCGAGATCATCGGCCGACTCCGCCGCCCGCAGGAGTTCGTCGGCGGCCAGCGGCCCGAGTGCCGCGAGCGCTTCCGTGGCCTGTTCGCGGACCGCGGGCCGCGCGTCACCGAGCCGATCGACGAGGGCCGCGACATCGGCGTCCACGGCGGCGCGCGCGGGCAGCCCCGCCGCCGCGGTCAAGGCCGCGGCCGCAGCGGCCGCCAGCGACGGTCTCAGGGCACGAGGCCAGATCATGGTGGAACCGCCAGGAGAGAAACGCGGCCTGAGGCGTTCAGCCTACGCGCCGCGAAACGGCCGGGGCAAGCGGCGGCTCCTCGAGCGGGGCAGTCATCCGGAAGCGTAACCGCGTCAGCGGTACGACTGTCCGCATCGCTCACGCGATTGCGGCTTCCTGCAAGCACGAACTCAGCGAGGGGTCGCCCGTGCCCCGGAGCCGGCGTATGCCGCCAAACGAAGCCAGGATGGCGAAGTGCCGGCGGCATTCGAGTGAGCCGAGGCCACGATGGCCGAGGTGAACGTCCGGCGATGGGGCACGGGCGATCCCGAGCCCTGCGGACGGCAGGTCCGCATCGCTTACGCGATGGCGGCTTTCTGAGAATCAGGCGGCGTCGGGCTCGATGCCGAGGTCGCGGATCGTGACGAGCGACTCGAGCGGTATCCCGCGGGCCGCGAGCGCCTCGCGGCCGCCGGCGAGACGGTCGATCACCGTCACGAGCCGCTCCACGACGAGCCCGAACTCGATCGCGCGGTCGATCGCGAGCAGCGACGAGCCGCCCGTGGTGACCACGTCCTCCACGATCACCACCCGCTGGCCCGGCTCCACCGGCCCCTCGACATACTTCTGCAGGCCGTGCCCCTTGGCCTCCTTGCGAACCATGAAGCCCTTGAGCGGCAGGCCGGCGACGCCGGCCATGGTCACCACGGCGCCGGTCACCGGATCGGCCCCGATCGACATCCCGCCCACGGCATGGGGCAGCGGCCCGCACGCCTGCAGCCGGTCGAGGATCGCCCGGCCCACGAGCATCGCGCCGTGCGCGTCGAGCACCACCTGCTTGGCGTCGAGATAGAAGCTCGCCTCACGGCCGCTCGCCAGGCGAAACGTGCCCCGCTTGAGGGCCCGGGCGGCAACGAGGTCGACCAGTTCGCGGTGCGGATGGGGATTCATGGGTCGCAGTATAAGGATTGCGGCTGACCACGGGGCCGGGCGTGCGGCTTTTTGACTCGCTGCCGCGGGACCCTAGAATTTGCATCGGTTCGGATTCCGCCGGAGACTCCCGATGCGGCTCGGCACCGCCATTCGCCGCACCACCGGCCCGCTCCTCGCGGGCGTGTCGGTCTGGCTCGGCCTCGTGGCTGCCGCGGCGCCGCCGGTGGCGGTCGTGCCGGTGCGGCTGCCGCTGGTGGGCACGCGCGACACCGAAGTGGAGGCCGCCGTCGCCCGGCAACTCGACCACCTCCGCTCCAGCCCGGCCGAACGCGGCCTGCTCGTGCTGCGGTTCACGACCGTCGATGGCGAGGAGGCGGGCGGCAGCGACTTCGGCCGCGCGCTGGGGCTCGCGCGATTCCTCGCCGACCCGCGGCTGGCCCGCGTGAAGACGCTCGCCTGGCTGCCCGAGGGCGCGACCGGCCACGCGGTGCTCGTGGCGCTGGCGTGCGACGAGATCGCGATCGGCCCGGACGCCGCGCTCGGGCCGGCGGGCCAGGCGGGGCGGGCGGTCGACGCCACCACCCGTGCCGGCTACGCCGAGGTGGCGGCGCGGCGGCGAACGGTGCCTCCGGCCATCGCCGTGGGCATGGTCGATCCGGCGGCCCGGGTGGTGAGGCTCTCGACGGACGACGGCGAACGCTTCGTCGAGGAGGCGGAGGTCGAGGCCGTGCGCCGGCAGCTCGCGGTGCTCGCCGCGGAGCCGCTGGAGCCGGTGCCGCTCTCGTTCGGGGGGCGACGCGCCCGGGAACTGGGCTTCGTGCAGCTGCTCGCATCGTCCGTCGATGAACTGGCACGCGGCCTCGGTGTGCCCGAGCGGGCCCTCGCCGCCGGACCGTCGGCCACGGGTGGCTGGAAGGCGACGCGGGTCACGCTCTCCGGCGGCATCACGCCGCAGTCGGTGGAGCGGACGAAGTCGCGGATCGAGCGGGCGATCGCCGACGGCGCCACGTTCATCTGGCTGTGGATCGACAGTCCCGGCGGCCTGCCCGAGCAGAGCCTCGTGCTGGCCAACTGGCTCGCCGGCCTCGACCCGGCGGTCGTGCGGACGGTGGCCTACGTGCCCGAGCAGGCCCGCGGCGACGCGGCCCTCGTGGCCTTGGCCTGCGACGAGCTCGTCGTGCGGCCCGGCGCCGTGATCGGCGGCGGTGGGGCCGTGGCGATCGGCGACCGGCAGGGCGAGGCCATCGCGGCGGCGTGGCGGGGCGGCGTGGCGCGGAGCCGCGGGCGGAGCTGGTCGCTGCCCGTGGCGACCGTGGTGCCGGGCCTGGAGGTGCGGCGGGCGGAGGAGAAGGGCACCGGCCGCGTCGAGCACTTCACCGAAGCGGAGCTCGCCACCCGCGACGACCGCGACCGCTGGGAGCTGGGCCCGAGGATCGGCGTGGGCCCGCTCGAACTCGACGGGCGGCGGGCGGCGGAGCTCGGCCTCACGGCTCACGTCGTGGACGATGCGGCGGGCCTGCGACAGGCCTACGGGCTCGAGGGCACGATCGCGGTCGCGGAGCCGGGCTGGGCCGATCGGCTGCTCGAGGCCCTCGCCAGCCCGAGCCTCGCCTGGCTCCTGCTCCTGATCGGCGGGGCGGGGCTGTTCATCGAACTCAAGACGCCGGGCATCGGCTTCGGCGGGTTCGTCGCGATGGTCGCGTTCATCGTCTACTTCTGGAGCCAGTATCTCAATGGCACGTCGGGCTGGCTGGAGGTGATGCTGTTCCTCGCCGGCGTGGTCTGCGTGGCGGCCGAGATCTTTGTGCTGCCGGGCTTCGGCGTGCTCGGCCTCGGCGGCGGGCTGCTGGTGATCGCGTCGATCGTGCTCGCGAGCCAGTCGTTCGTGCTGCCGAACAACGCCTACCAGATCGGGCAGATGCAGCGGTCGCTGCTCGGCATCCTCGGTGCAATGGCCGGCGTGACGGTGCTGGCGCTGGTGGCCCGCCGCTGGCTGCCCGCCACGCCGCTGTTGCGCGACGTGCTGCTCGAGCCGCCCGCGGAGGCCGGCTTCGACGCCGCGGAGGCCGTCGAGCTCGTGGGCGCCGAGGGCACCACCACCACGCGGCTGGCGCCCGCGGGCAAGGCCCGGATCGCCGGCACGGTCCGCGACGTGGTGGCCGACGCCGACCTGATCGAGCCGGGCGTCGCCGTGCGGGTCGTGGAGGTGCGCGGCGGCCGCGTCGTGGTGAGGGCGACGTGACGTCGCTGGCCTGGATCGCCGCGCTCGTGCTCGTGGGCCTGGCGATGCTCGCGCTCGAGGTGTTCGTGCCGTCGGGTGGCGTGCTCGGGTTCCTGAGCGTGGTCGCGATCGCGGCCGGCGTGGTCACGGCGTTCGTCGAGGAGGGGCCGGCGTTCGGCGTGGGCACGCTGGCGGTGGTGGTGGCGGCGGCGCCGGCCATCCTCGGGATCGCGTTCCGCATCTTCCCCGACACGCCGCTCGGCCGCCGGGTGATCCCGCCGCCGCCGGAGCCGGACGACGTGGTGCCCGACGTCGATCGCCGGACGGCGGTGAAGACGCTGGTGGGCAGGACGGGCCGCACCGTCGGCGACCTGCTGCCCTGGGGCAGCGTCGAGATCGATGGCATCGCCCACGAGGCGGTCAGCGACGGGGGCCCGATCGCGGCCGGCAGCCCGGTGGAGGTGGTGGGCACGCAGTCGGCCGCGCTGGTGGTGCGGACCGTCGAGGAGCGGCGGGCCCGGCCGCCGGCGGCCGGGCCGTCACGATCCGGAGAATCCGACCTCGAGGAGGCGCTCGAGGCCTTCGATTTCGAGTCATTGGGCCGGTTGGCGGACGATCGGGCCACACCGCCCGGCGGAAAACTTGACTCGCGCCGCGGCCCGAACAACCCTTGAGGGGCGATGCGAACCCCGCGTCCCCGTCCCGGAGCCGTCCGATGCAGCTGCTGAGCCTGATCGTTCTCGTCGTGGGCGTGGTGGCCCTGCTGGTGATGTTCGCCGTGCTGGCGCGCTACCTCCGCCTCTGGGTGCAGTCGGTCGCGTCGCGGGCCGGCATCGGCCTCTTCGACCTGGTCGCGATGAGCTTCAAGAAGGTCAATCCGACCGTGATCGTGCGGAGCAAGATCATGGCCGTGCAGGCGGGGCTCGGCGACTCCACCGGCATCACGCGGCAGGCGCTCGAGGCCCACTACCTCGCCGGTGGCCGCGTGCCGCTGGTGGTGCAGGCGCTGATCGCGGCCCACAAGGCCGGCATCCGCGAGCTCGACTTCAAGCGGGCCGCGGCGATCGACCTCGCCGGCCGCGACGTCCGCGAGGCGGTGCAGACGAGCGTGTATCCCAAGGTGATCGACTGCCCCGGTCGGAACAGCGGCCGCGAGTCGCTCGACGCCGTGGCGAAGAACGGCATCCAGCTCAAGGTGAAGGCCCGCGTCACCGTGCGGACCAACCTCTATCAGCTCATCGGCGGTGCCACCGAGGAGACGATCATCGCCCGCGTCGGCGAGGGGATCGTGTCGGCGATCGGGTCGGCCGAGAAGCACTCCGACGTGCTCGAGAACCCCGACGTGATCTCGAAGACCGTGCTCGCCCGCCGGCTCGACGCCAACACCGCGTTCGAGATCGTGTCGATCGACATCGCCGACATCGACGTGGGCGCCAACATCGGAGCCCGGCTCCAGGCCGACCAGGCCGAGGCCGACACCCGCGTGGCCCGGGCCAACGCCGAGGGCCGGCGGGCGATGGCCGTGGCGAAAGAGCAGGAGATGATCGCCGCCATCGAGGAGAGC
>JBIIMU010000216.1:0-5100 GCA_044337845.1 Pirellulales bacterium
CGTCGGCGAGCTGCATCCTGGCGAACGTGTCGATGCAGCTCGGCCGTCCGCTCGCGTACGACCCCGCGACCCGCACCGTGCCCGGCGACGCGGAGGCGACGGCCCTGCTCGCCCGCGCGTACCGCGGCCCGTGGACGCGACCGGCCCTCTGAACGGCGGCGCTCACCGCGGCTCGTCGCTCACCACGCGGCCGTCGATCACGACCGCCGTGCAGTGCGTCGTGTACTCGAAGGGGTCGCCGTCGAACACGGCCACGTCGCCGTCGAGGCCCGGCTTCAGCGCCCCGACGCGGTCGGCCACGCCGAGGATCGCGGCCGCGTCGGTCGTGATCGTGGCCAGGGCCTGCTCCGTGGTGAGCCCGTTGGCCGCAGCGATCGCGGCCTCGAAGAGGGCCACGCGGGTCTTGGGAACGTAGCCCTCGAAGCCGCTCTGGAGGGCCACGGGAATCCCCTTGGCCCGGAGCGTGGCGGCCGTCTCGAAGCTGATGTTCTCCGTCTCGCCGTTGCCGCCGCGGCGCATCGACGGGTGCACGATCACGGGCACGCCCGCCGCCTTGATGCGGTCCGCCACGAGGTAGGCCTCGGCGGCCGAGTCGAGCACGATGCGGATGCCGAACTCGTCGGCGATCCGCAGGGCGGCGTCGATGTCGGTGGCGCGGTTGACCGTCACGAGCAGCGGCCGCGTGCGGCGGAGCACCTCGGCGAAGGCCTCACGGCGGAGGTCGCGGTCGGGGCGTTTCTCGGGATCGGCGAGGTCGAGCTTGCGGAGGTAGTCCTGCGTCTTCACGAGCTCGCCCCGGAGCATGGCGACGGCCTTGCTCCGGGTGCCCGGCGACTTCTTGTCATCGCCGGGGCGGGCGTCGTCGCCGAGCGTCACCGCCACCATGGCGGTCGGCACGACCACCGCGTCGTCCACGGTCTCGCCGACGGTCTTCACCACCATCGTCTGCCCGGAGACGAGCGCCCCCGGGGCGTGGCCGGTGTGGAGCGTGGTGATGCCGAAGCCGCGGACCCACTCGATGAGCCGCTCGCGGGGATTGTAGGAGTCGATCGCGCGGAGTTCGGGCTGGATCGGCTCCCCGTTGTCGAGCTGGTCCTGGTCCTGCTCCTGGTTGAGGTAGCCCGTGAGCCCCACGACGGTGTGGGCGTCGATCAGCCCCGGCGTGACGACGCGGCCGCGGACGACACGGGCCGCCGGCGGCACGGGGATGTCGAGGGCCGACCCGACGAGCGTGATCGTGCCGCTCTCGATCACGACCACGCCGTTGTCGATCGGCGGGCCGGCCATGGTGTGCACCACGTCGCCGTGGACGACGACGATGCCGGCGGGCGGCTCGGCCGCCGGGGCGGTCGCGGCCACGGCGACGGCGACCACGAGCGACGCCGCGACCGGGAGCCACGCACCGGACGAGCGGAGGCCGAGCATCATTTCGTCTCCGAGAGCCGCGCGTCGGTGCAGCAGGCGTGGGCCTTCTGGTCGCGGCCGGCACCGAAGCCGCCCACGGCGAACAGCCGGTCCTCGGGGTCGTCGCGGTCGAACACCTTCCGTCCCTCGACCCAGGTCTGGAGCACCTTCGTGCGGGTCGAGAACGGGTCGCCGGAGAGCACGACGAGATCCGCATCCTTGCCGGCCTCGAGCGAGCCGATGCGGTCGTCGAGCTCGAGCATCCGGGCCCCGGCGAGGGTCAGGGCCTCGAGCGCCTTCTCGCGGCTCATCCCCGCCCGCACGGCGAGGGCCGCCGTGCGGAGGAAGAGCCGCGAATCGGTGACGGGGTCGTCGGTGTGGATGGCGACGGGGGCCCCGGCCTTCTCCAGCACCGCGCCGGTGGCGAGCGAGAGGTCCATCGCCTCGATCTTCCCGCCGGGCGCGTCGACCACGATCACGGAGCAGGGGGCCTGGGCCTTCGCCAGCTGGTCGGCCACCTTCCAGGCCTCGCTCACATGATGGAGCACCACCTTGAATCCGAACTCGTCCCGCAGCCGCAGCACGGTCAGGATGTCGTCGGCGCGGTGGCAGTGGTGGTGCACCACCACGCGGCCGTCGAGCACGTCGAGGAGCCCTTCCATCTCGAGATCGCGGTCGGGGAGCTTGGCCGCGTCGCCCTTGGCGGCCTCGATCTTGCGGCGGTAGTCGCCGGCCTTGAGGAACTTCTGCCGCACGAGCGCCGCCGACTTCGACCGGGTGCCGGGAAACGGCGGCTCCTTCTGCGAGTTGGTGCCGTTGGCCATCTTCATGCCGCCACGCGGCCTGCCGCCGGCGTCGCGGATGAAGAAGTCGTCGATCGTGGAGGCCTTCCGCAGCTTGGCGTAGATCGTCTGGCCCGAGAGCAGGTGCCCGGAGCCGGGCATGATGTTGAGCGTGGTCAGGCCGCCGGCCCGCGCCTTGCGGAAGCCGGTGTCGCGGACGTTGATCGAGTCGAGGATCCGCACGTCGGGCTGGATCGGGCCGCTCGCATCGCCTCCCCAGCCGCCACCGACGTGGCTGTGGGTGTCGACGAGGCCCGGAATGATCACCTTGCCGGTGCAGTCGATCGTGGTGGCGCCGGCCGGAACGGGCGTGGTGGCGGCGGGGCCGATGGCCGCGATCGTGCCGCCGGCCACGACGATCGTGCCGGCCGCGAGCGCCGGCCCGGCGACGGGCCGGACGTCGGCATTCGTGAACGCGACGACCTCGTCCGCGGCGCGGGCGGGCAGGTGGGCGACGAGGCAGGCGACGAACGCGATGAGGCAGCGGCGCATGGCGGCGGAGTGTACCAGTCGGCATGGGGCCCGGCAGGAGCCGCGGTCCGATTTCCCTCTGGCAGCGGAGGCCACGCTCGGGTTCAATTCGGGCATGAACACGCAGCACCGCCCCATGCGGCCGGCCTCCCTGCCGGTCGCCGTCATTCTCGTCGTCGTCGCCGGTACGCTCCGCGGCGACGAGCCCGCGCCGCCGAAGCCGGAGGCCACGGCACCGGCCGATGCGGCGCTCCAGGAGCGCGTGGAGCACTCCGTCGTGCAGGTCTTCGCCACCGTCCGCGCCCCCGACCTGGCCCGGCCCTGGACGAAGCAGCCCCCCGCCGAGGTCACGGGCACCGGGATCGTGATCGAGGGGAAGCGGATTCTCACCAACGCCCACGTCGTCGCCTACGCGGGCGAGGTGCAGGTGCAGGCCCACGGCACCGGCACGAAGGTGGGGGCCAAGGTGGTGGCCCTCGGCCGCGGCATCGACCTGGCGGTCCTCGAGGTCGACGACGAGAGCCTGTTCGAAGGCCGGGAGCCGCTGCCCCGCTCGCGCGAACTCCCGGGCATCGAGGACGCGATCCTCGCCTACGGCTACCCCGCCGGTGGCACGAACCTGTCCATCACCAAGGGGATCGTGTCGCGGATCGACTTCGTCGACAACCGCTTCGAAACGCCTTCGTTGAGGATCCAGATCGATGCGGCGGTCAACCCGGGCAACAGTGGCGGTCCGGCGGTGACCGACGGGAAACTCGTCGGGCTCGTCTTCTCCCACCTGCGGAACGCCCAGAATATCGGCTACATCATCCCCACCGAGGAGATCGAGTTGTTCCTCGCCGACGTCGCCGACGGCGTCCACGACGGCAAGCCGCGGCTGCCGATCACGCTCTGGAACCTGGAGAACCCGGCGCTGCGGGCGTCGCACGGCGTGCCGAGCGGGACCACCGGCGTGCTCGTCGACGCGGCCTGGGGCGACGAGCCCGCCACGCGGCTCGAGAAGTCGGACGTGATCACCCACGTGGGCGGGGAACGCGTCGACAACCAGGGGATGGTCTCGCTCCCCGGCATGCCGCGGCTCTCCTGCCTGTTCATGGTGCAGCGGGCGACGGTGGAGGGACGCGTGCCGATGACGGTGCTTCGCGCCGGCGTCGAGCAGCAGCTCGACGTGCCGACCACATGCGTCGTGCCGTTGGTGATGCCGGCGCTCGCCGGCGAGGCCCCGCGGTTCTTCATCTACGGCCCGGTCGCCTTCTCCGCCGCCACCCACCAATACGCCCGCGGCACGACGCAGTCGGGGGAGCTCGCGGCGTTCCTCGGGGCCCGGGGCAATCCGCTCATCAGCCGGATGATCGACGGGCCCGACTTCGCCGGCGAGGAGCTCATCGTCATCTGCGCCCCCCTCTTCCCCCACCCCCTGTCGCGTGGCTACGGCAATCCGGCCGGCGGCGTGGTGGCGACCGTCAACGGCAGGAAGCCGAAGAACCTGCTCGATCTCGTGAAGCTGCTCCGTGACTCCGAGGAGGAGTTCGTGACGATCGAGTTCGCCGGCACGATGGCGATGCCGCTGGTGCTGCCGCGGAAGGAGGCCGAGGCGGCCACGGAGACGATCCTCGGTGACAACGGGGTGCGGGCCCAGGGCTCGCCCGATGCGCTCCGCGTCTGGGCGGACGGGCGTTGACCGCGGCCGATACCCGGGCCGGGGCGGGCGCCGAACCGCTCCTCGCCGGTGACCCGATTGCGGCCGATCCGTTGGCCGTCCTATCCTGAAGGGCCATGCCGTCGTCTCGACTCATCCTCGTGGTGCTCGTCGCCATCGTCGCCCCGACCGTCGCGTGGGCGGCAACGCCGCCGCCGGCCGTGGTCGCCGCCCGGGCCGACACGATCGAGTCGGAGGACGAGCCCGTGCGGCTGGTCCGCACGCCTGACGGCCGCTGGTTCGCCGACTTCAACGCGGCCACGTTCGGTTGGCTGCGGGTGGAGTTGGCCGCGCCGGCCGCCGCCGAGATGCGACTCCAGGTGTCGCTGGGCGAGAAGAAGGCCAACGGCGACGCGGTCGATGCACAGCCGGGAGGCTCCGTGCGGTTTCAGACGGTCGAGGTGGCGGTGCCGGCCGGAGCGACGTCGGCCGACGTGGTGCCGCGGTGGGCCCCCAAGTACAAGGCCTGGATCGAGATGCCCGCGGGGGCCCGCGAGGTGATGCCCTTTCGCTACGTCGAGCTCGCCGGCCTCGCCGCCGACGCGGGGCGGCCGCGGCTGGTGCGGGTGTCGCGGCACGTGCCCTTCGACGAGGCCGCCTCGTCGTTCGCGTGCTCCGACCCGGCCCTGGAGGAGGTCTGGCGGCTCTGCAAGCACAGCATCAAGGCGACGAGCTTCCTCGGGC
>JBIIMU010000217.1:0-5072 GCA_044337845.1 Pirellulales bacterium
CAGCTGCCGGCGGTTCGACGGCGGGCTCGTCGGTGGCTACGGCGGCCGATGGGCCGGCGGCAGGCGGAGGTCGCTTCGGCCAGGCGACGGCCGCGACGGGCGGCACGAGCTCAGCCGCGAGTGGATCGGGAAGCGGCTCCTCGGCGGGCTCCTCCGGCGGCGCGAGCTCCGGGCCGGGCGGAGGCGGTGGGGGAAGCGGCCCGTCGATCCCGGGGCTCGCCCAGGGAGGCGGCGCCGCGTCGGTGACGGTCGGCGATGCCGCAGGCGGCTGTCCTCCCATGCCGGGGCTGGCCGGGTCGCTCGCGGGCAAGCGCGGCAGCAACTGGGCCAGCCTCGCCACCCGCGAGACGCCGGTGCCGCTCACGCGGCCGATCCGCGTGGAGTGCGCCGCCGACGAGTTTCGTCTGCTCGGCGAGGGGGGCCGCGTGCAGACGCGGATTCCGATCGGCACGCACACCGTCGAGTCCGTGGATCTCCTCGTGCGCGAGGTGCACGCCACCGTCGGTCGCTGGGGCCTGGCGGGCGAGCGGATGTACTGGCGTCCGGAGCTCGTGCTCTCGGCCACGGCCGAGGGGGCCGGTCGGCGCGACGATCTCGAGAAGCTGCTGGCCGACAGCGGCATCGACACGCGGCGGAGCGAGGTCAAGGACAAAGTCCGGAACCTGCCGCCCGTGCAGCGGACCGGCGGTCTCTTCCCGAAACGGTAGACGGAGCACGCGATGGCACGGCCGAAGCACGAAGAGGATCTCACCGCCGGGCAGGATTCGTTCCTCGACGTCATCACCAACATCGTCGGCATCCTCATCATCCTCGTGATGGTGGTGGGCGCACGCGTGCAGAAGATCACGCTCGACGCCGCCGCGCAGCCCGCCCCGTCCGCGGATCAGGCCGCCCTCGAGACGCAGGTCGAGGAGCGGGAAGACACGCTCGCGTCGGCCGAGAGCGAGATCCAGGAGCTGCAGATGCAGGCGGCGCTCGTGCAGGCCGCCATCGACGGCGCCTCCAATGCCCGGCTCCGGCTCGCCACGGCCGTGGCCGCCGCCAAGGTGGAGGTGGATCGCCGCAAGCAGGCGGCCGACGCCGCCACGGTGGCCGACGCCGAGCGGGCGGCGAAGCGGCACCAGCTCGAGGAGTCGATCCGGCAGTGCGCGCTCGAGACCGAGTCGCTCGCCCACCAGAAGGCGACCACGGCCGAGGTGCTCGCCTACCCGACGCCCATCGGCCGCACGGTGAACGGCGACGAGATCCACTTTCGGCTCGCCGGCGGGCGGATCGCCTACATCCCGCTCGAGGAGCTCTTCGGGCTGGCGAAGCGCAACACCCAGCGGCACGCCGGCTCGATCGCCGAGATGGCCACGCGGATCGAGACCGTGGGCCCCGAGCGGGGCTTCGCCCTCGACTACGTGATCGAGGCCAAGATCGACCAGGCCCGCGGCCAGATCCTGATCCGCTCGCGGGAATGGGTGGTGCGGCCGGTGGACGCCACGGTCGGCGAGCCGATCGAAGAGGCGCTCGCGTCGGCGTCGCGGTTTCGCGGGGTGCTCGCCGGCGTGAAGCCCGACACCACGGTCACGCTCTGGTGCTATCCCGACAGCTTCGCCGCCTACCGGCAGATTCGCGAGGAGCTGCACCGGCTCGGCATTCCCACGGCCGGCCGGCCGCTGCCCGAGGGGGCGCCGATCGGCGGCTCGACCGAGGGCAGCAAGTCGGTCGTGCAGTAGCTACGGGCGGTTGATCGTCCGAGAGCCGCCATCGCGTGAGCGATGCGAACCTGCCCGCGGGCCTCTGCGGCGGCTCGGGGCTGCCCGTGCCCCGTGGCCGGACGTTCGCGGCGGGCATCGTGCCCGCCGCTCACTCGGATGCCGCCTTCGCTTCGCCATCCTGGCTGCGCTCGACGGCATACGCCGGCTCCCGGGGCACGGGCAGCCCCTCGCTGAGTTCGGGCCCGGGGAAGCCGCCATCGCGCGACCGCTGCGGACGGCCGTACGGCTCACGCCGTTACGCTTCCGGGCAGCCGGCAGGAAGCCGCAATCGCATGAGCGATGCGGACGGCCGTACGGCTCACGCCGTGACGCTTCCGGGCAGCCGTGGACTTACGTCCCGGTCGCTTCGCGGATGCCGGCCTCGGTGGCGGCGGCGAGCGTGTCGAGTTCGTCGAGCGAGATCGACAGCGGCGGCATGATCACCACCGTGTCGCCGAGTGGCCGTAGCAGGGCGCCATGCCGCCGCGCGGCGAGGCAGGCCTGCGTGCCCCGCCGCTCCTGCCACGGATAGCCCCGCCCCGTCGCCTTGTCGGCCACGAGGTCGAAGCCGGCGACGAGGCCGCACTGCCGCACGGCTCCCACGTGGTCGAGCGTCGCGATCCGCGCCGCATGGTCGCGGAGCCGCGCGATCTTGGGAGGCAGCGCGTCGAGCACCGCGTGATCGCGAAACACGTTGAGCGACTCGAGGCCCACGGCCGCCGCCAGCGGATTGCCGCCGTAGGTGTGGCCGTGGAAGAAGGTGCGGCGGTCGGCGTGGGTGCCGAGGAAGGCGTTCCAGATCCGCTCGGTGGTGAGCGTGGCCGCCATCGGCAGGTAGCCGGCGGTGAGGCCCTTCGCGAGGCAGAGGAAGTCGGGGCTCACGTCCTCCTGCTCGCAGGCGAACATCGTGCCGGTGCGGCCGAAACCCGTGGCCACCTCATCGAGGATCAGGAGCACGTCGTGCCGCCGGCAGAGGTCGGCCACGCCGCGGAGGAACCCCGGCGGGTGCACGTAGACGCCGGCCGCCATCTGCACGAGCGGCTCCAGGATGAGCGCGGCGACGGTGCCCGCGCGGTCGGTGAACACGCGGTCCACCGCGGCGAGGGCGTCGGCGAGCGACGGCGGCGGGGAGCCGGTCGCGGGGCACGGCCCGCCGGGCGACGGCACGCGGATGGCGTGGAACGTGAGCGGCTGGAACATCGCGGTGAAGCGGTCCACGCCGCCCACACCGATGGCGCCGAGCGTGTCGCCGTGGTAGGCCTCGCCGATCGCCACGAACATCGTGCGGCGGGGCTCCGGCGAGTCGGCCTGGATCCAGAACTGGAAGGCCATCTTGAGGGCCGTCTCGATCGCGCTCGAGCCGTCGCCCGAGAAGAAGACCTTCTCGAGGCCCGGGGGCGCGATCTCGACGAGCCGGCGGGCGAACTCGACGGCGGTGGGGTTGGAGAGGCCGAGGTTCGTGGTGTGGGCCACCTTCGCGGCCTGGGCGGCGAGGGCGGCGTCGAGCCGCGGGTGCCGGTGCCCGTGGACCGCGCACCACATGCTCGCCGACCCGTCGAGATACCGCCGGCCGTCGGTGTCGACGAGCCACGAGCCCTCGCCCCGCTCGATGAGCAGCGGCTCGTACTCCTGCATCTGGGTGAACGCGTGCCAGACATGCTCGCGATCCCAGTGGCGCAGCAGGTCGGCCGGTGGCGTGGCGTGGGCGGTCGTTCGCATGCGAGGAGTGTATCCGGTGCGGTCCGCATCGCTCGCGCGACGGCGGCTTCCCAGTCTCGGAAGCGTCACGGCGTGAGCCGCACGACCGGCCCGCATCACTCGCGGGCGGCGAGCACCTCGTCGAGCTGCTTTTCGACACCGAGCATCTCTGCCCAGTGGCGGAGGTAGGGCTCGTCGAGTTCCGAGCGTGCCAGCAGAAGATCGTCGATGTCGGCGCGATCCCTGGTGCGGCCGGCGATCAGTTTCAGGAGAATCAAGTCCTCCGCGGTCACAAACCAAGCCGCCTCTCCGCCCACCTGGTGCTGCACCCGCCGCTGCATCAGCTCACTCTGGTATTCGGATTCGGCGAGGAAGATGTCGATATCGATGCCACGACTTTCGAGATGCAACCGAAACTTGACCAGCGGCATGCCGGCCACGGAGTCGACCCAGCCGCTCCGGTACTGCTCGGGCAACGTGAACCCGGCTTCTTCGGCGGCGGCGTAGAGTTCGGGCAGCCGTGCGCGGTCGATCGTGATCGTAAAGTCGACGTCATACGTGGGCCGCGGCAGCGCGTAGACCCGCACCGCCCAGCCTCCCATGATGGCGTATGGGATCTCCAGGTCTTCGAAGAGCCGCGCGAACGTCCGGAGCGTGCCGATCAGGTCGTTCACCGGCGGACTCTGGTGCGGGCGATGGCGGCGAGCATGTTGCGGTTGCGGGCGTCGTTCTCGCGAGCCAGCATCTCGAATCGTTTGTCCACCATCTCCGGGGTTCCCTCGAACAGTGCGGGGATGCTCTCCTGGGTCATGCGGAGGGCCTGTTCCAGCCGCTCGCCCGGCGTCATCCGGCGGTACGTTTCGAGAGTCTCTTTGCTGAGCATTGCAGCATTGTAGTCTTCGAGCCGCGGGGTAGTCTCTGGGCACGTTTCCCGGGGAGCGAGGAGCATCCATGCAGCTGACAGGTGTTTCGGCAGGCGGGCCGCAGGGCTGGCGGGGTGTCCGCTGGACGATCTGCGCGATGCTCTTCGCCGCCGCGGCGATCAACTACATCGACCGCCAGGTGATCGGCATCCTCAAGCCGACGCTCGCGGGGGAGTTTCACTTCGACGAGCGCGACTATGCCGCGATCGTGTTCAGCTTCCAGGCGGCCTATGCGATCGGCCTGTTGCTCTCGGGCCGGATCATCGACCGGATCGGCGTCCGGGCCGGCTTCACGATCGCCGTGGTCGTGTGGAGCATCGGGGCGATGGCCCATGCCTTCGCCGACCGCATGCCGTGGCTCAAGCTGCCGACCGTGTCGATCGACCCGCCGCAGGTGCTCCTGCTCGGCGGGGCCGCGGCGGGCCTGGCGCTCTCCCGGGTGATCCTCGGCCTCGGCGAGGCGGGCAACTTCCCGGCGTCGATCAAGGCGGTGTCGGAGTGGTTTCCCAAGAAGGAGCGGGCGCTGGCCACCGGCATCTTCAACTCCGGCACCAACATCGGCGCCCTGATCACGCCCCTGGTGGTGCCGTGGATCGCCACCAACTACGGCTGGCAGCTGGCGTTTCTGGTCACGGGCCTGCTCGGCTTTTTCTGGGTGGCTTGGTGGATGGTGGGCTACCGACGGCCGGAGGATCATCCCGGCGTGTCG
>JBIIMU010000218.1:0-5069 GCA_044337845.1 Pirellulales bacterium
GCTCGGCCCCGGCGACTACTTCGGCGAGATGTCCATGATGACGGGATCGCCGCGGATCGCCACGGTGTCCACGCTCGCCGAGACCCGGCTGCTGGAAGTCGGCAAGGAGGCGTTCCGGGCGATCCTCGCGGCCCATCCGGAGCTCGTCGAGCAGCTCGGCCAGTCGCTCCGCCTCAGGCTGGCGGAGCGGACGCAGGCGATCGCGGGCGTGGAGCGGGCGACGCCCGAGGTCCAGGACATCTTCCGCAAGATCCGCGACTTCTTCGCGACCTAGGAGGGCGGGCGGCATGAAGGTCGAACTGCTGGGCTCGAGCATTCCCGCCACCGAGGCGCAGTTCCTGGTGTCGTTCCTCGTGAACGACGCGGTGGCGATCGACGCCGGATCGCTCGGGCTGCTGTCCGACCTCGCGAAGCAGGAGCGGGTCCGGCACGTGTTCCTCACGCACGAGCACATCGACCACATCGCCTCGCTGCCGATCTTCCTGGAAAACGTCTACCAGCCGGGCCCGGACTGCGTGGAGCTGCTCGGCCTGGCCGACGTGCTCGACTTCATCCACCGCGACATCTTCAACGGCCGCGTGTGGCCCGACTTCTTCGCGCTCTCCACCGGCACCGACCGGTTCGTCTCCGGCACGCCGCTGCGGCCGCTCGAGCCGGTGCGGCGGGCGGGCCTCACGGTCACGCCGATCCCCGTGTCGCACGGCGTCGACACGCTCGGGTTTCTGGTGGACGACGGCCGCTCGGCGGTGGCCTTCCCGTCCGACACGGGCCCGACCGACCTGCTCTGGAGCCACCTCGCCGCGGCGCCGCGGCTCGACGCGGTGTTCCTGGAGGTGAGCTTTCCGAACCGGCACGCCGACCTCGCGGCCACGACGGGCCACCACTGCCCGGCGACGTTTGCGGCGGAGATCGCCAGGCTCGGCCGGGACGTCCGCTGGATCGTGGTGCACCGCAAGGTGCGCTACGCCGCCGAGATCGCCGCGGAGCTCGCGGCCCTGAGGCTCCCCGGCGTGGAGCTCGTGCAGCCGGGCATGGCCTACGAGTTGTGAGCGGTCCGACACGCGCTCGAGAAAGCCGCCAGCGCGTGAGCGATGCGTCAGGAAAGCCGCAATCGCTTGAGCGATGCGGACGTGCGGGCCGCGCCGCTCGGGGCTCCCCGTGCCCCGTCGCCGGGCGTTCGCGACCGGCATCCTGCCGTTCGCTCACTCGGATGCCGCCGGCGCTTCGCCATCGTGGCTGCGCTTGGCGGCATACGCCGGCTCCCGGGGCACGGGTAGCCCCTCGCTCGACTTCAGTCCCTGGGCAGTCGTACGGCTGCCGCCGTTACGCTTCCGGATTTCTGGAAGCCGCCATCACGTGAGCGATGCGGACCTGCGCGCCGCATCCCTCGGGGGGTGCCCGTTCCGATTCCGGATTTCTTGAAGCCGCCATCGCGTGAGCGATGCGGACCTGCGTGCCGCGTCGCTCGGGGGTGTTCGCGTTCCGACGCCGCGATGCGATCAGCGTCCCGCCCGCCCGCAGGCGGAGCGATCACTCGTCGCGATCCTTCCGCCGCCGCAGCATCATCCCCGCGAGGCCGGCGGTGCAGACGCCCACGGCCAGCGTCGTGGTCGGCTCGGGGACGATCTGCAGCGCCTGGATGCCGTTGTTGGTGCTGAGCGCGTAGATCGTCGGCGTCCCGCTGACTTCGCCAAAGGCGATTCCGCCAATGGCGTTGGCATTCGCGTTCGTGCTGGTCGTAAGGTTGATCGACTGCAGGAACGTCATGGATCCGGTAGTGAGCAGATTCGTGGCGTTGTAGAGCCGCACCGTGTTCGTCGTGACGCCCGTTCCCCATTCCTGCGTGGCCATGAGCGGCGTCCCGTAGGCGTTGAAATAGAGCAGCCCTCGCTCCGTCGTCAACAAAGACCGACTGAAGTCAAGCGTTCCGCTGGTTCCGAGAAAACTCACGATTCGCATGTTAGTGCCCTGCGTCCCGATCACCGTGTTGGAGTCGGCGACCGTGATGCCCAGGCGGAAATCCCCGGCAGCGCCTCCCGTGTAGGAAACCGCCGCAGCAGACCCGCCCGAAGTACCCGTCGAGACGGTTGTGAACGAGTTGTTACCGGTGACGCTCGGGGAACTGCCGAATCCGGCGGCCAGGAATCCGGATCCATCGGTACCAAGCACCGCAAGGTCGTCACCCACCCTCACCCCAGCCAAGCCGGCATTGCCGCTGTAGTGCGTGCTCGGCGTGCTGGACTGGTTCGCCCAGCGGTAGACCTTGAAGGAAGTGGTTGTCGAGTTCGTTGACAGATTGCTTCCGTAAATGACACCGTCGTTCGTCACGCCGACCGTGCTGAGCGTCCTTGTGATTCCGCCGGACGCGGAACCCCCCGAGATCCCGGAGTTGCTCAGTTCCGTACCGATGACACCTGTAACGGCGTTCACGGGATAAAGGCTCGTGCCGCTCGCGTAAAGAAGGTTCCCCGAGATGGGATTGAAGGCCACTGAACGAATGCGGTCACCCGTTCCGGTGGTTGTCACCCCACCGGGTCCAGCAGGAAACGCCGAAGGTGGCATCCAGCCGGTGCCGAGGCCGCCGAACGAGGTCAACGGTTGCATGGTGATGGTGACGGCACGGGCTGAGCCCGCGAGTCCAAGCGACGCGACGAGCACGGCAAGGGCGGCGCAGCGGGCGTAGCCCCGGCCCCGGCGTGACAGATGGATGCACTGGCTCATGTGAATCTCCCTCGAGGTCGCGATGGAATATCGTTCAATCGCCTATAGCGCGTTGTACGCCTTTATTCCAATGCGCCAACCGCGCCAGAATGAAAAGTGACGAATCGGGCGCGCCGAGGGACGAATCGGCGGGCGAAGGGACGAAACGGGCAGATTGAGGGACGAATCGGCGGAGCGTGTGCCCGTGAGACGGTCCCCATCGCTCACGCGATTGGGCTTCCTGAGCGGGCGGTCCCCATCACGTACGCGATGGGGCTTCGTGATGCGGGCCGCTCAGGCCTTCGCCCGCGACTGCTTGCGCCGCTCGTGCTCGGAGAGCAGGATCTTCCGCAGCCGGATCACCGCGGGCGTGACCTCCACGAGCTCGTCGTCCTCGATGTACTCGAGCGCCTCCTCGAGCGACATCCGCCGCGGCGGCTTCAAGAGAATGTTGCGGTCGCTGCCGCTGGCCCGCATGTTGGTGAGCTTCTTTTCCTTCGTGGGGTTCACCGTCATGTCTTCGGCGCGGGCGTTCTCGCCGCAGATCATCCCCTCGTAGACGTCGTCGCCGGGCTCGATGAAGAGATCGGCCCGCTCCTGCAGGCCGTCGAGGCCGAAGGCCACCGCCCGTCCCGGAACCATCGACACCAGCACGCCGTTGGCCCGGCCGGGAACGTCGGCCTCGAGCGGCGCCCACTTCTCGAACCGGTGGTGCATGATCGCCGTGCCCTGCGTGGCGTTGAGCACGCGGGTCCGCAGCCCGATCAGGCCGCGGGCGGGGATCGAGAAGGTGGTGTGGGCGAACTCGCCCCGCGAGCCCATGTGCTTGAGCTGCCCGCGGCGGGCGCCGGTGAGCTCCATCACCGGCCCGAGCTTGTCGTGCGGCACCTCCACCACGAGCGTCTCGAAGGGCTCGTAGGTGACGTCGCCCTCCTTGCGGAGAATCACCTTCGGCTTGCCCACCGAGATCTCGAATCCCTCGCGGCGCATCGTCTCGATGAGCACCGAGAGGTGGAGCAGACCGCGGCCACTGACGGCGAACTGCTCGGTGCCCTCGATCGGCTGCACGCGGAGGGCGACGTTCCGCTCGAGCTCCTTCGCGAGGCGGTCGCGGAGGTGCCGCGTGGTGAGGAACTTGCCCGACTTGCCCACGAGAGGCGAGGTGTTGATGCCGAACACCATCGAGAGCGTCGGCTCGTCCACCGTGAGCCGCGGGAGCGGCCGCGGGTCGGCCGGATCGCAGATCGTGTCGCCGATCTCCACGTCTTCGATGCCGCTCACGGCGGCGATGTCGCCGGCGGTGGCCTCCTCCACGTCGATGCGGCCGAGCTTGTCGAACGACTGCACGCCCACGAGCTTCGCGGGCACGAGCGTGCCGGCGGCCGTGGAGCGGACCACCGCCGCGGCCTTGGTGAGCGTGCCCGACTCGACGCGGCCGATCGCGATCCGGCCCACGTAGTCGGACCAGTCGAGCGTGGTCACGAGCATCCGCAGCGGCGCCGCGGGGTCGACCACCGGGCCGGGGATCTTCTCGAGCACGAGGTCGAGGAGCGGCTCCATCGTGCCCTCGCGGACGGCCGGGTCGTGGGAGGCATAGCCGCTGCGGCTCGACGCGTAGACGTAGGGGAAGTCGGCGAGGTCGTCGTCGGCACCGAGCTCCAGGAACAGGCCGAGGATCTCGTCGAGCACCTCGAGCGGCCGGGCGTCGGGGCGGTCGATCTTGTTGACCACCACCACCGGCCGCAGGCGGCACTCGAGGGCCTTGGAGAGCACGAACCGCGTCTGCGGCATCGGCCCCTCGGCGGCGTCGACGAGCACGAGCGCCCCGTCGGCCATTCGCAGCACCCGCTCCACCTCGCCGCCGAAGTCGGCGTGGCCGGGGGTGTCCATGATGTTGATCTTCTTGCCCTTCCACTCCACCGCGATGTTCTTGGCGAGGATCGTGATGCCCCGCTCCTTCTCGAGGTCGTTGGAGTCGAGGATTCGCTCGCCCGAGAGCTGGCTGGCGCGAAACTGGCCGCTCTGGCGGAGCAGGCAGTCCACGAGCGTGGTCTTGCCGTGGTCGACGTGGGCGATGATGGCGATGTTGCGGATGTCGTCGCGGCGGGTGCCGGGCGACTGGACGGCGGGCGCGGAAGTCATGGATCGGGGGCCGGCCGCGAGGCCGGGAGGCGGGGGGAAAGCGGGGCGGGAATGGAGACGAAGGGGATCGAACCCTCAACCCCCGCCTTGCAAAGGCGGTGCTCTCCCAATTGAGCTACGTCCCCGAATCGATCGTCGGGACCGTATCCCCGACATGACCTGCAAAACGAACCGAATACCAAAAAAATCCGTCGGGGCGGGACCCCGACCTCAAACTGCGCGCGCCA
>JBIIMU010000219.1:0-5054 GCA_044337845.1 Pirellulales bacterium
CGCCGTGCTGCCGCGGCCCGCGGCGGACCGCCGGCATGCCGGGAGGGTGCTGTCGTTCGCCGCCCTCGGCGAGCCGGTGGTGAGCTTCTTCCGCAAGCCGGGCATCGTGCGGATGCTCGCCTTCCTGCTGCTCTACCGCCTGGCCGAGGCCCAGCTCGTGTCGCTCGTGTCGCCGTTCCTGCTCGACGACCGCGGCCACGGCGGCCTGGGGCTGACCACGTCGCAGGTCGGCTTCGTCTACGGCACGCTCGGCATCGCGATGCTCTCGCTCGGCGGCATCCTCGGCGGGATCGTGGTGGCCCGCGACGGCCTCGGCCGCTGGCTCTGGCCGATGGCCCTGGCGATCAATCTCCCGAACCTGGCCTACGTCTGGCTCGCGGCCGCGCAGCCCGAGAGCCTGTGGGCGATCGCGCTGGCGGTGGGCCTCGAGCAGTTCGGCTACGGGTTCGGCTTCACCGCCTACATGGTCTACTGCATGGTCGTGGCCCGGGGCGAGCACCAGACGGTGCACTACGCCCTCTGCACGGGATTCATGGCCGCCGGCATGATGCTGCCCGGCATGGCGAGCGGCTGGATCCAGGAGCAGGTGGGGTATCCGATGTTCTTCGCCCTGGTGATGGCGGCGACGATTCCGGGGTTCATCGCCACGGCCTTCATCCCGCTCGATCCGGCCGAGGGCCGGGGACGGTCCGCATGATTTCCGCTCGAGGAGGTGCACGATGACGAACGACGCGGGCCAGCTGCTGCTGGTGGGGATTCCGGGGCCCGAGCTCGACGCCGACACCGCGGCCCTGCTCCGCCGCGTGCAGCCCGGCGGCTTCATCCTCTTCGGCCGCAACATCCAGTCGCCCGAGCAGGTCCGCCGGCTGATCGACGACCTCCGCGACCTCTCCACCGTCGAGCCGGTGATCACGATCGACCAGGAGGGGGGCCGCGTGTCACGGCTGCGGCTGATCGGCGAGGAGCCGCCAAACGCGCAGCAGCTTCGCGATCGCGGCGACGCCGCCCTCGTGCGGCGGCACGGCGAGCTGACGGCGCGGCTCCTGCGGCTGTTCGGCTTCAACCTCGACCTCTGCCCCGTGCTCGACATCTCCTTCGACGACGACGCCGACAACTCGCTCCGCGGCCGCTGCTACGGCCGCACCGCCGCGGAGGTGACGGCGCTGGCGGGGGCGTTCAACGACTCGCTCCGGGCCGGCGGCATCCTCTCCTGCGGCAAGCACTTTCCCGGCTATTCGATGGCCGGCGAGGATCCGCACTACGGCTTTCCCTCGGTGGCCCGGTCGCGGGCCGAGCTCGAGGCCCACGAGCTGGCCGTGTTCCGCCACTTCGTGCCGCTCGTCGACTCGATGATGATCGGCCACGTCCACTACGCATCCCTCGAGCCGACGGTCCGCCCCGCGTCGCTGTCGCCGGTGATGATCGACGGCCTCCTGCGGCAGGAGATGGGGTTCGACGGCCTGGTGATGACCGACGACCTCGACATGGGGGCGATTCTCAACACGGGCTCGTTCGACGACACGCTGGCGCTGGCGCTCGCGGCGGGCAATGACCTCTTGATGATCTGCCACCGCGTGGAGCTCTTCGAGCAGGCGCGGCGGGTGCTCGAGGCGCAGCCGCAGCCGCGGGTGGAAGCGGCGCTCGCCCGCGTGAGGGGGTTCAAGGACCGGATGCAGCCGCCGGCCCCGTGGTCGCGGGCCGCGTTCGACGCGGTCAATCGCGACATCTGGGACCTGCGGGTGGCCGTGCTCGGCGAGGAACGCGCCCGCGAGCGGAGCGCCGAGACGGGCAGCCGCTCGCCCGTGGAGCGGTACTGACATCGAGCCCGGCTCGGCCGCGCGGTGGACGGGCTCGTGGCCGTCGCGGCACGCGATCACCGCCAACCGGACCGTTGCGAAGGTGCGGTCGCGCGTCCTATCATCCGGCGGCAGTCTGCCGGATGAGCAGTGTTGGTGAGCCATTTTTTCGTCATGATCCGACGCGTGTGTGCGCCTTGGCCGGTTTGCTGGCTCGTCATCGGTTCGATGCTCGCGGTGCTCGCCGCGGGTGCCGCCGCGGCCGGGCCGGCCGCGGTGCGGCCGATTTCCGTCGAGCACCTCGGCGTCCGTTCGCTCGCCGGTGACGCCGTCCCGTTCGCCGAGTCGCTCGGCCCCGACGGCCGGGCCGTCTGCTTCGCGTTTCTTCATCCCGCCTGCCCCATGGCGCAGGACTATGGTCCGGTGCTCACGGCCCTCGCCGAGGAGTTCGCCGGCGAGGGCATCCGCTTCGTGGGCGTGGTCTGCGAGCATGACGAAGCCACCGAGGTCGAGGCCTATCGGCGGGAGTTCGGGATCAGGTTTCCGGTCGGCCTCGATACCGACTTCACGCTCGCCGAGGCGCTCGGCGCGACGGTCACGCCCGAGGTGGTGCTCGTCGATCGTGACCGGATGATCCGCTACGCCGGCCGGATCGACGACCGCTACAAGGTGCGGGGCGTGATGACGCCCGGCGATCCGGATCCGGAACTGCGGTCGGCGATCCTCGATCTGCTCGCCGGTCGCGAGATTCGTGAGCCCCGAACGGAGGCGGCGGGCTGTCCGCTCGATCGGCCGGAGCGGCCGACGCCGGCGACCGCGGCAGCCGGGGAGAGCGTCACGTTCCACCGCGACGTGCTGCCCTTCCTGCACGTCCAGTGCCAGCGGTGCCACAGCCCCAACCAGGCCGGTCCGTTCAACCTCATCAGCTACGACGACGCCGTCGAATGGATCGAACTCGGCCTCGAGGAGATCGACGCCCGCCGCATGCCGCCGGCCCAGATCGAGAGCGACCTCGACTTTCGGGTGGCGAAGCCGCCGACGGCGGCCGAGATCGCCATGCTGCGGGCCTGGGTGGCGGCCGGCAAGCCCGAGGGCGATCCCGCCCAGACGCCGAAGCTCGAGCCGCTGCCCGACTACTCGGCTTTTCAGGAGGATCTCGGCCCCCCCGACATCGTGCTCGAGCAAACCGAGCCGACGCAGCTCGGCGCGCACGGCAACGACGTCTACCGAAACATCATCTTTCCGCTCAATCGGGGCCAGGATATGCAGCTGCGAGCGATCCAGTTCCTGCCCGGGAATCGCAAGGTCGTGCACCATGCCCTGATCGGCCATCTGCCGCGGGAGACCGTGGAGGAGGCGGTGCGGGACCATGGCGGGCGTGAGGGCTTCAGCCATCCCGACGACCAGGCGGGAGGATTTCAGGATCCGCACGGCATCGGATTTCGGGTGCCGCCGGTGCGCGACGACGGGCAGCCACGGGCCTCGTTCGTCGGTGGCTTCGTGCCGGGGGTGCGGACGGTGGCCGCCCCTGCCGACGCGGCCGTGGTGATCCCGGCGGGCTGCGACATCGTCGTGCAGGCGCACTACGTCCGCACCGGGAAGCTCGAAACGGATTCGAGCCGGGTCGGGATCTGGCTCGACGGGCAGCCGCCGCGAGAGGTGACGACCATGATCTACATCTCCGGTGATTTTGCGGTCGTGCCCGCGGGTGTCACCGACTTCCGCGTCACGGGCAGCTACACGCTCCCCCACGACGCCGACATGGTGGGAGTCATCCCGCACGCGCACCGGCTGGCCCGCTGGATCGAAATCAGGGCCCATGTGCCGGGTCAGGAGAAGCCGCTCCACCTCCTGCGGGTGCCGCAGTGGGATTACAACTGGCAGTCGCCCTACAACCTCAGGACACCCATGCGATTTCCCGCCGGCACGCGGTTCGAGGCGGAATGTTCCTACGACAACTCCGCCGCCAATCCGCGCAACCCGTTCGATCCGCCTCGCGCCGTCTGGCACAACGAGACGATCAACGACGAGATGCTGCTGCCGATGTTCACGTTCGTGTCCGAGAAGCCGCTCGACCCCAAGGGCGACACCTTCCGGAAGTTCTATTCCACGATCGTGCGGTCGCGGTTTCTGCGGCGGCTCGTGGATCATCGCTACAAGTACGTTACCGATCCGAACGGCACCCTCGGTGTTTCGCCCGACTACGACCCCGACGATGAGCGCTATTAGCGCCAGGACGCCCCGCTCATGAAGCCCGCGAGACAGACTGGCCTCTCCGTGGTGGCCGACGCGCTGACCGTGGTGCTGCCGGATGCCAGCGGGAGCGGCGGGCACAAGACGCTTCTCGAGAGCGTGAGCTTCCGAATCGAGCCGGGGGAGTTCGTCTGCGTGCTCGGCCCCAGCGGGGCGGGCAAGAGCACGCTCGCGCGGGTGCTGCTCGGCGAACGGGAGATCACCGCCGGCTCGCTGCTGGTCGGCGGGCACGACGTGTTTCGCGAAGCCGACGCCCTCCGGGGCTCGATCGGCTACGTGCCCCAGCGCGACGTCAATCCACCGGCGCTGCCCGTGGAGCGGGCGCTCCACTACGCATCGGAGGTACGGCTGCCGGCGGCGACGTCGGCCGCCGACCGCCGGGCCGCCATCGATCGGTCCATCGCCGAGGTCGGCCTCGAGGCTGTGCGCCACGGCACGATCGGCAGCCTCTCGGGGGGAGAGATGAAGCGGGCGAGCCTGGCGGCCGAACTGCTGGCCGCCCCGGGCCTGCTCGTGGTCGACGAGGCCACGTCGAGCCTCGATCCGGCCACCGAATCCCGAATCATGACGCTGCTCGCCGAACGGGCGCGGGCCGGCACGACCGTGATCGCGGTCACGCACCACCTCGACAACGTCGACAAGGCCGACAAGCTCTTGATCCTCGGCCACGGCGAGGTCGTCTGGTTCGGCTCTCGGGTGGAGGCCCTCGGCCACTTCGGCGTGCATCGCCTGGCCGACGTCTATGTCGCCATCGAAGACGCGCCGCGGGGCTACTGGTCGGCCCGCTATCGTGAGCGAGAGCGAGACGATCGCCGAATGGCTGAGGCCCGGCAGCACGGTGCCCCGGCCGGTGGACGGCCGGCCGACACGACTGGGCAGCGGTCGGCTGCGCTCGCGGCGGTTTCGATCCCCGGCTTCGGCCGCCAGGTCGCGACCTTCTTCTGCCGCGAACTCGAGACGGTCGTCCGCGACCGCGTGGGCCTCGTCATGGCGGCGCTCCTGCCG
>JBIIMU010000220.1:0-5040 GCA_044337845.1 Pirellulales bacterium
CCGGGTCCTGCACGGCCCTGACCGCGGCCGCGTGTTCGCCGATCTGCCCACGCCGGTCACGATCGGCCGCGAGGAGGGCAACTCGATCCAGCTCAACGACGAGCGGATCAGCCGCTACCACCTCAAGCTGCAAGACGACAACGACAAGGTCGTCGCCACCGACCTCGAGAGCACCAACGGCACGCGGATCAACGGCGAGGACATCCAGGTGCGGATCGTCCGGCACGGCGACATGATCGCCCTGGGACGGTCGCTGCTCCTCGTCGGCTCCCACACCGACATCGATCGGCGGATCGCCGCCCTCGCGGCCCGCCATCCGCCCGCGGCGGCCGGGCACGCCCGCCAGATCGGCGATCGGCTCCGGCGGATCTCGGATCACCAGTCCGACGTGATCGACGACGTGGCGGCGCTCCGCTCGCCGCTGCTGCCCTCCGATCCGCCGCCGCTCCCCGGCCGGCTGAGTCCGGCGCAGTCGGCGGAGCTCGGCGAGCTGCTCGACTACGTGCAGGGCGTGCTCCGCGACGCGAGCGAGGCCGCGGTGATGCGGGTCGGCGCGGAGAAGGTGGAGCTGGAGTTCCCCACCTGGCAGGCGATGCTCGATCTGCAGGCACGGCTCGCGGAGCTGCTCCGGCAGATCGGCGAGCCGAAGGGCGACTGACCACGCCCGCGGTGGGGGCCGGGGAGGGTCTGGTAGACTGCCGGCTCCCTCGCGAGGCCCACGGATGAGCACGCCGTCGTTCGCCCACCTCCACTGCCACAGCCACTACAGCCTCCTCGACGGGGCGAGCTCGATCGACCGGCTGGTGGACCGCACGGTCGAGCTGGGCATGAACGCCCTGGCGATCACCGATCACGGCAACCTGCACGGGGCGCTGGAGTTCTACCAGGCCGCGAAGGCCGCGGCGATCAACCCGATCATCGGCTACGAGGCCTACATCGCCCCGGGCAGCCGGTTCCAGAAGGACGCCGGCAGCCAGCGGGATTCGAGCTACCACCTCACCCTGCTGGCCCGCGACCGCGTGGGCTTCGCCAACCTGCTCAAGCTGGCCACGAAGGCCTACCTCGAGGGCTTCTACTTCAAGCCGCGGATCGACCGCGAGCTGCTCGCGGAGTATGGCGAGGGGCTGATCTGCCTGTCGGGCTGCCTCTCGGGGGAGTTCAGCCGGTCGCTCGTGGGCTCGTCGCGGGAGCAGCGGGAGTCGCTGGCGCAGGCCCGCGAGGTGGCGGGCTGGTTCCAGAAGACCTTCGGCGACCGCTACTTCATCGAGATCCAGGACAACGGCCTCGACGTGCAGCGGCAGGTGACCGAGGTGGCGCTCGAGATCTCCCGCGAGCTCGGCATCCCGCCGGTCGCCACCTGCGACTGCCACTACGTCAACCGCGAGGACGCCGAGGCCCAGGACATCCTCCTGTGCGTCAACACCGGCCGGTTCCGCAACGACGCCTCCCGGATGCGGATGGACTCGAGCGAGTTCTACCTCAAGAGCCCGCAGGAGATGCACGAGGCGTTCGAGGGCTTCGACCGCGGGCTCGTGGCGGCGGCGGTGAGCCGCAGCCAGGCGATCGCCGACTCCGTCTCGATCGACCTCGAGCTCGGGAAGCGGCACTTCCCCGGCTTCGAGGTGCCCGGCGGCCTGACCGCGTCGGAGGAGCTCAGGCGGCTCTGCCTCGCGGGGCTGCGGGAGCGGTATGCGACGGTGGCCAAGCGCTGGGCCGACGGCGGGGTGCCCGCCGACCCGGCGACCGCCCCGCTCCACGCCCAGGTGATGGAGCGGCTCGACCGCGAGCTCGCCGTGATCGACACGCTGGGATTCGCCAGCTACTTCCTGATCGTCTGGGACTTCGTGCGGCACGCCCGGGAGAAGGGGATCCCCGCCGCCGCCCGTGGCTCGGGCGTGGGCGCGCTCGTGGCCTATTCGCTCTACCTGTCGCACGTCTGCCCGCTGGAATACGACCTCCTCTTCGAGCGGTTCCTCGACGTCAACCGCCGCGAGGCGCCCGACATCGACATCGACTTCTGCAAGGAGCGGCGGGGCGAGGTCATCGACTACGTGAAGCGGAAGTACGGCGAGGCCAACGTCGCCCAGATCGGCACGTTCGGCACGCTCGCCGCGCGGGCGGCGATCCGCGACGTGGGCCGCGCGCTCGGGCTGGCGATCCCGCGGGTCGACCAGATCGTGGCCCTCGTGCCCGACCAGCTGGGGATCTCGCTGGAAGACGCCACCGCCGAGGGCTCGCAGCTCGCCGCGGCCTGCGCGGCCGACGCCGAGGTCCGCGAGCTGGTGCACCTCGCCAAGCAGATCGAGGGCCTGGCCCGCAACGTGGGCACGCACGCCGCCGCGGTGGTGATCGCCGACCGGCCGCTCGACGAATACGTGCCGCTGCAGCGGGTGACCGGCAAGGAGGAAGTGATCACCCAGTGGGCGATGGGCGACGTCGAGCGGGCGGGCCTGATGAAGATGGACTTCCTCGGCCTCCGCTACCTGACGGTCGTCGCCAAGACCCTCGAGATCATCGAGCAGACCACGGGCACCCGGCCCGACCCGTTCGCCTTCCCGCTCGACGACAAGGCCACGTTCGCGACCCTCTGCCGCGGCGAGACGAAGGGCATCTTCCAGCTCGAGAGCGGCGGCATCCGCGACCTGCTCCAGCGGATGAAGCCCGACCAGTTCCTCGACATCGTGGCCGTCAACGCCCTCTACCGCCCCGGGCCGCTCGAGGGCGGCATGGTCGACGAGTACGTCAACGTGAAGCACGGCCGCAAGCGGGCCGAGTTCCTCCATCCCGTGATGAAGGACGTGCTCGGCGAGACGCACGGCGTGATGGTCTACCAGGAACAGGTGATGCGGATCCTGGAGCGGCTCGGCGGCATCGAGCTCTCCAGCGCCTACACCTGCATCAAGGCGATCAGCAAGAAGAAGCTGGAGACGATCGCGGCGTTCCGCGAGCAGTTCGTGAAGGGGGCCCAGGAGCAGGGGATCACGAAGCAGCAGGCGGAGGAGGTCTTCGCGCTGATCGAGAAGTTCGCCGGCTACGGCTTCAACAAGAGCCACTCCACCGCCTACGCCCTGCTCGCCTTCCAGACGGCCTACCTCAAGACCCACCACCCGACCGAGTTCATGGCCGCGCTGCTCTCGGGCGACATCACGGGCCGCAACTTCAAGAAGAAAGACTCGCTCGTCGAGCACGTCGAGGACTGCCGCCGGATGGGGATCGACGTGGCGCCGCCCGACGTCAACGAGTCGGTGGGCGACTTCAGCGTGCAGGGGGGGCGGATCGTGTTCGGCCTCGCCGCGGTGAAGGGCTGCGGCGAGCAGGCCGCGGCGGCGATCGCCGCCGAGCGGGCCGCCCGCGGCTCCTTCCGCGACCTCCACGATTTCTGCGGCCGGCTCGACCCGTCGGTCGTCAACAAGACCGCGATCGAGAACCTCACCAAGGCCGGCGCGCTCGACGCGCTCGGCGGGCATCGCGGGGCGCTGCTGGCGGGCGTCGAGAAGGCGATGGCCGCCGGCGCCGCCCAGCTCGCCGACCGGAAGAGCGGCCAGAAGAACCTGTTCGCCGCCTTCGACGAGCCGCAGGCGGCCGCGGCCGTCGTGCCGAGCGGCCTGCCCGACGTGCCCCCGCTCTCGGATCTCGAGATGCGGTCCAACGAGAAGGAGGTGCTCGGCTACTACATCCACAGCCATCCGCTGGCCGAGTTCCAGGGGCTCATCGAGGCGATCTGCACGCACGGCACCGGCGACCTCGGCACCGCGAAGGCGAAGGAGACGGTGGTGATCGGGGGCCTCGTGGCGGCCCTCAAGCTCTCCAACACGAAGCAGGCCCGGCCCGGCTCCACACACACCCGCTACGGGATGTTCGACCTCGAGGACATGGACGGCCTCGTCCGCAGCATCTGCTGGCCGGAGGACTACGCCCGGCTCGGCGACCACCTGCAGCCCGATGCCGTGGTGCTCGTCGCCGGCTCGATCGACCGCCGTGCCGGCAGCGAGGAGACGAACCTGATCGTCAACGAGATCGTGCCGATCGCCGAGGCCTGGAAGCTCCAGCCGCGGGGCGTGTCGATCAGGATCGAGGAGGGGCGGCACGACGCCGCCACCCTCGACCGGCTGGCGGAGGTCGTGCGCCGCCATCCCGGCCGGGTGCCCGTGCGGCTGATCGTCGATCTGGCGTCGGGGCCGCGGGCCCTGCTCGAGGCCGACGCCGCGAAGGTGCAGTGGGGCCCCGAGCTCCACCGGGAGCTCGTCACGCTCCTGGGCCCGGGATGCGTGCGGGCTCCCGTCTCGATCGGCGGCCGCCGCGAGGAACCCGCCCGCCGCGGGCCCCCCGGCCGCACCCCGGCGGGCGTCGGCTGACCGTCGCCGGCCCCGGGTTTTGCAGGGCGAACCTCGCATTGCCCCTGCCCCGCCGGGTCACTACGCTCCGGGCCGGTTCCCGCGTTCCATGCAGACTCCCCGCCCCGGGTGATCACCATGCTCACGGTTCCTCGGCTCCGTCGCCTTCGCCCCGGTCTGTCGGTTTTCGCCCTGGCGCTCGCCTGTCTGCTGGCGCCCCAGGCCCGCGGGCAGTTCAACAACGCCGCCGGCGTGGCGATCGACGCCCAAGGGGTGCTGCGGACGCGGGCCGTCGCCGATGCCGGCCTCTCGGCCGAGCAGCGGAAGGCCGCCGTGGAGGCGCTGCCGGGCGATCTGCGAAAGCAGGTGCCGCTCCGCAAGGTGGCGCTGTCGAGGCTCGAGGCGGCGGCCGCCGCCCGTGGCGCGGGCGACATGCCCGACGACGTCGCGAAGCTCGCCGGTCTGACCCGCATCCAATACGTGTTCGTGTATCCGGCCGAGGGTGACCGGCCGGGCGAGATCGTGATCGCCGGCCCGGCGGAGCCTTGGGTCACCGACGCCACCGGTCGGGTGGTGGGCGCCGAGACCGGCAGCCCCACGCTGCTGCTCGAGGATCTGGCGACCGCCCTGCGGAGCTTCGCCCCGGGCCAGCCGCAGGATCGGCTCGTGGGCTGCTCGATCGACCCGACGAAGGAGGGCCTCGCGA
>JBIIMU010000221.1:0-5035 GCA_044337845.1 Pirellulales bacterium
ACCGCAACCTGCCGTGGGACCAGTTCGTAACCTGGCAGCTGGCCGGCGACCTCTTGCCGCAGGCCACCGACGAGCAGGTGCTCGCCACCGCCTTCAACCGTCTCCATCAGCAGGAGAGCGAGGGCGGCTCGGTCGAGGAGGAGTACCGCGTCGCCTCCGTCAACGACCGGACGACGACCTTCGGCACGGCCTTCCTGGGCCTCACCCTCGAGTGTGCCCGCTGCCACGACCACAAGTTCGACCCGCTCCCGCAGCGCGAGTACTACCAGCTGTTCGCCTTCTTCGACGACGTCGACGAGGCTGGGCTCTATTCCTACTTCACGCCCGCCACGCCCACGCCCAAGCTCCGGCTCGTCGACCCCGCCGGCCGGGATCGGCTCGCCAAGGCCGACGAGGCCTGCGGCGAGGCGGCCGCGACGCTCGGGCGGCTCGAGGCCGAGGCCCGCGACCGTGTGACGGCGTGGATCGCCGGCGGCCCCGAACCGGCCCCCGCGCTGCGGGCCCTCGACGCCGCCGGTCGGCTGCCGGGGCAGCTCGTGCACTACCCGTTCGATGCGCGGGATGGCGCCGGACGGTTTCCGACGAGCGACGCTCCGCCGGCCACCGCACCCGGGCCCGCCGCCGCGTCGTCGCCCGGCGAGGCTCCGGATCTCCGGGCCCGCGCGCCGGCCGAGAACACGGTCGACGCGGGCCATACCGGGCAGGCGATCCGGCTCACGGGCGATCATCCCGTCGAGACACCCGTGGGCAACTTCCGCCGCAGCCATCCGTTCACGGTGGCCGCGTGGATCAAGTCGCCCGCCGCCTTCGAGCGGGCCGTCGTGTTCCATCGATCACGGGCCTGGACCGACGCCGCCAGCCGCGGCTACGAGCTGCTCCTCGACCGCGGGCACCTGCGCTGGTCGTTGATCCACTTCTGGCCGGGCGATGCGGCGAGCGTGCGGTGCGTGGAGCCGCTGCCCGTCGGCCGCTGGGTTCACGTCGCCGTCACGAGCGACGGCTCGGGCCGGGCGGCCGGGCTGCGGGTGTTCATCGACGGCCATGCCGCGGCCGCAGACGTGGTGAAGGATGCGCTCAGCCGCGAGATCACCGGAGGCGGTGGCGACACGATCACCATCGGCGAGCGGTTTCGCGACCACGGCTTCAAGGGAGGCGAGGTCGACGAGTTTCGCGTGTTCGACCGGGCGCTCGCGACGCTCGAGGTGCGGGAGCTGGTGGAGCCGGGCACGATCGCCCGCTGCCTGGCGGCGAAGACGGAGGGCGACGCCGTCGCCGACTGGTTCGCCGCGACCATCGATCCCGCGGCGGCCGCGGCGCGGAAGGCCCTCGAATCCGCCCGCCGGCATCGCGACGACGTCGTGGAGAAGCCCGCCGAGGTGATGGTGATGCGGGATCTGCCGGAGCCGAAGACCGCCTACGTGCTGGAGCGGGGTGACTACGACAAGCGCCGGGAGCCCGTCGAGCCCGGCACGCCCGCCAGCCTGCCGCCCTTTCCCGCCGACCAGCCCCGCAACCGGCTTGGCCTCGCCCGCTGGCTCGTGGCGGCCGACCACCCGCTGCTCGCCCGCGTGACCGTGAACCGTCTCTGGCAGTCGCTGTTCGGCGTCGGCCTCGTGCCCACGTCCGAAGACCTCGGCAGCCAGTCAACGCTGCCCGAGCATCCGGCGGTGCTCGACCTGCTCGCCTGGAGGTTCTCCCATCCGGTCGCCGACGGCGGGTTCGGCTGGGACATGAAGCGGCTCGTCAAGGAGATCATGCTCTCCCGCGTCTACCGGCAGCGGAGCCTCGCCGCACCGGCCACGATGGCCGACGACCCGCTCAACCTCTGGCTCGCCCGCGGGCCGCGGCACCGGCTGCCGGCGGAGATGATCCGCGATGGGCTCCTGGCCGCGAGTGGACTGCTCGTCGAGACCCGGGGAGGGCCGCCGGTGAAGACGTACGACATCCCGGAGTCGTTCAAGCCCGCGGCCGCCGACACGGGCGACGCGCTCTATCGCCGCAGCCTCTACACCTTCTGGCGGCGGACCGGCCCCGGCCCGGTGCTCGAGACCTTCGACGTGCCGAAGCGGGTGGTCTGCGTGGCCCGGCGCGACGTGACGAACACGCCGCTGCACGCCCTCGTGCTGCTCAACGGGCCGCAGTTCGTCGAGGCATCCCGGGTGCTCGCCGAACGGCTGCTCGCGGAGCACGACGGCCGGGGTGACGACGCCGTGGCGGCCGCGTTCGAGCGGCTCACGAGCCGTCCTCCCGACGCGGCCGAGCGGGCGATCCTCGCCCGGATGCTCGCCGAGCAGATGGACTGGTACGGCCGGCATCCCGAGGATGCCGCGCGGCTGCTGGCCGTGGGGCAGACGCCGCCCCGCGGTGGCCTCGCCGCGGCCGACGTCGCGGCCGCGGCCGGGGTCGTGAACGCCCTGATGAGCTACGATGGCTGCGTGGTGAAGCGATGAATCCCGCTCCAAACCGCCGCGACTGGCTCCGATCCTTCGGCCTCGGCTTCGGCGGGCTCGCGCTCGCCGACCTGCTGGCCCGCGACGTTCGTGCCGGAGACGGCTCCGGCGGCTCGCTCCCGCCCGGGTCGCACGGCGGCGTGCTCGACGCCTTTCACGTGCCCCCGCGGGCCAAGCGGGTGATCTACCTCTTTCAGTCGGGAGGCCCGTCGCAGCTCGACCTCTTCGATCACAAGCCGCTCCTCAAGGACAAGGACGGCCAGCAGCTGCCCGACAGCGTCCGCGGCGGTCAGCGGCTCACGGGCATGTCGGGCAACCAGAGCTCGATTCCGCTCGTCGCCTCGCCCTATGCGTTCGCCCGCCACGGCGCGAGCGGGGCCTGGATGAGCGAGCTTGTGCCGCACATGGCCGAGATCGCCGATCGCCTGTGCCTCGTGCGGTCGATGCACACCGACAGCATCAACCACGGCCCCGGCGTGACCTTCATGCAGAGCGGGTCGCAGATCCCGGGACGCCCGAGCATCGGGGCCTGGCTCGACTACGGGCTCGGCAGCGTGCAGGACGACCTGCCCTCCTTCGTGGTGCTGATCACGAAGAACAAGGGCGGGCAGCCGCTGATGAGCCATCTCTGGGGAGCCGGATTCCTCCCCACCCGACACCAGGCGGTGCGGTTCCGGTCCGGCGCCGACCCGGTGCTCTACGTGAACAACCCGCCCGGCGTGTCGGCGGAGAACCGGCGCCGCATCCTCGACGGTCTGCGGGATCTCCACGAGCACGAGCTGGCCGCCGTTCCCGACGCGGAGATCGCGGCCCGGATCGCCAACTACGAGATGGCCTTCCGGATGCAGGCGAGCGTGCCCGAGGTGACGAGCCTCGCCGACGAGCCGGCGCACGTGCTCGAGATGTACGGTCCGGATGCGAAGGAGCCGGGCACGTTCGCGGCCAACTGCCTGCTCGCCCGCCGGCTCGCCGAGCGGGGCGTGCGGTTCATCCAGCTCTACCACCAGGACTGGGACCACCACGGCGGGCTCAAGAAGGGCATCGCCAGCGAGTGCCGCCAGGTTGACCAGCCGGCCGCCGCGCTGGTGAAGGACCTGGCGGCCCGCGGCATGCTCGACGACACGCTCGTGATCTGGGGCGGCGAGTTCGGCCGCACCAACTACTGCCAGGGGCTCTACAAGCCCGGCCAGGATTTCGGCCGCGACCATCACCCCCGCTGCTTCACGATGTGGCTCGCCGGTGGCGGCGTGCGGCCCGGCACCACGTACGGCGAGACCTGCGAGTTCGGCTACAACGTCGTCCGCGACGGCGTCCACGTGCACGACTTCCACGCGACGATGCTGCATCTGCTGGGCATCGACCACGAGCGGCTCACCTATCGCTTCCAGGGCCGCCGCTATCGGCTCACCGACGTGCACGGCACGATCGTGCGGGGCATCCTCGCCTGACCCGCCCCGCGGCCCCTCAGTTCGCCGGCGGCGCGAAGCCCCGCTTCCGCATCAGCGCGTCGATGGTCGCGTCGCGGCCGCGGAACCCGCGGTAGCCCTCCTCCGGCGGGATCGAGTTGCCGGCCGAGAGCACGTGCCGCCGCAGCCGCTCGGCCACGGCCTCGTCCCACGGCCCGCCGGCCTCCGTGAAGGCCTCCCAGGCGTCGGCCGTCAGCGTGTCGGCCCAGAGGTAGCTGTAGTAGCCGGCCGAGTAGCCGTCGTCGGCGAAGATGTGGCTGAAGTGCGGGATCCGATGCCGCATCACGATCTCCGCGGGCATGCCGATCGCCTCGAGCGTCGTCCGCTCGAAGGCGGCCGGGTCGATCGGTTCCGCGCCCGCGAGGTGGAGCCGCATGTCGACGATAGCGCTCGCGAGAAACTCGACGGTCCGAAACCCGGCGTTGAAGGTTTCGGCCCGGCGGATGCGGTCGACGAGTTCGGCGGGGATCGGCTCGCCCGTCCGGCAGTGCACCGCGAATCGCCCCAGCACCTCGGGCGTCGACAGCCAGTGTTCGAGCAGCTGCGACGGGAGTTCGACGTAATCGCGGGCGACCCGCGTGCCCGCCAACGACGGCAGCGTCACGTCGGAGCAGAGCCCGTGGAGGGCGTGGCCGAACTCGTGGAACAGCGTCGTGGCGTCGTCCCAGCTGACCAGCGCGGGCTCGCCGGGAGGCGGCTTCACGAAGTTGCAGTTGTTGGAGACGATCGGGATCACGGGGCCGTCGAGCCGCTCCTGCGGACGGTAGTCGCTCATCCACGCGCCCGACTTTTTTCCCGCCCGCGCGTAGGGATCGAAGTACCAGAGGCCGGCGGTGCGGCCGTCGGGCCGCCGCACTTCCCAGACGCGGACGTCGGGATGGAAGACGGGCACGCTGCCGTCCGTCACGGGCGCGAAGGAGAGTCCGAACAGCCGCTCGGCCACGAAGAACATGCCCTCGCGGAGCCGGTCGAGCTGCAGGTACGGCGTGACCTCGGCCTCATCGAGGTCGTACCGCGCCTGGCGGACCTTCTCGGCGTAGAAGCGATAGTCCCAGGGGGCGATCCGGATGCCGGCGTGCTCGGCATCGGCGATGGCCTGCATGTCGACGACCTCCTCGC
>JBIIMU010000222.1:0-5033 GCA_044337845.1 Pirellulales bacterium
CGCGGTGGTGCCGCGGGAGTTCGACGGCGATCGGCTCGAGATCCCGCGCCGCTACCCGACGCCGCTCGGCGACATCAACGTCGAGGTCTACGTCCGCGGCGAGCAGGCCGGCGGCGAGCCCGGGATCGCCGTCTGCAAGGACGGCACGCGGGTGCTCAAGGACGTGACCGAACTGCTCCCGTTCCAGCACGCCCCGTGGACCGACCGCAGGCTCGAGGGACTCGTCGACTTCGAGCCGCTGACGCTCGCCCCGGGCACGCGGTCGGGGATCGTGCCCGACGTGGCGCTCGACACGCTCGTCGAGGCGTCGGCGGCGATCGAGGAGGACATCCGCGAGGCGCTGGCGTCGCGGGAGCAGGCCGAGGCCGAGCGGGCCAGCCGGCAGCTGCTCAAGCAGGTGCACAAGGCGTTCGCGTCGGCGCTCGCCGACCTGCCGGCCGAAGACTATCTCTTCTTCGACATCCCGAAGGCGGCTCCCGCGCTGCATGGTCGGCACGGCGTGGCGGGCGACCTGGCGACGCTGGGCGAAGGTAAGGCCCGCAAGGCTGGTGCCGCGGTGCCGCGGCCGCTGCTCGCGGCCGATCCCGGGCCGCTCGCCAGCGTGCGGATCTCGCCGCGTGCGCCGCGGCGGCAGCCGGGCGACTCGTGCCTGTTCACGGCCACGGCCCGCGACGCGATCGAGATCCCGCTCGCCGGCGGCGTGGCCTTCACGTGGGAGATCGTGTCGGGCTCGGCCGCGATCGCGACCGACGGCCGGTCGTGCCGGGTGGCCTCGTCGTCGGTCGGCATCGTGGTGGTCGGCGTGACGGCGCGGCAGGGCGAGATCGAAGTCAGTGACCGGGTGGAGCTCAAGTTTGTGGACGATCCGCTGGCCGACGCGGCCGGCGGCCGCGGGCTGCCCGGGTATCGCCTGGAGGCCGAGCACGGCCAGCCCTGGCGGAGCCGCTACGACGCCACGCGGAACGAGGTCGTGATCAACTCGGCGCACCGCGACTTCCTGGCGAGCCATCACGCGGCCGCCAAGCATCGCCGCTACGTCGGCAAGCTCTACGCGAAGGAGGTCGTGCTCACGAACTTCCCGCACGAGTCGCCGGCGGAGGTGATGGAGCGGCTGATCGAGGTCATGCTCCGCACCGAAGACGCGCTCTGACGCCGCGGGCTCTGCAGCGCGACCCTGCCCGTCAGGACACCGGCGGCTGCGACTCGTCGCCGGCGATCTCGCCGCCGTGCGGCCGCCGCTCCGGGAAGGCCAGCGACGCGGCCACGCTCGTGCCGATCAGGGTCACGATCACCAGCAGCGACACCGCGGGGTGGATGAGGTGGCCCTTGGCATGGGCGTCCCAGCCTCCCTGGGCCGCCAGCCACTCGTTGTGCCGGGCCGCCTCCACGATCATCTTGCAGCCCACGAACACCAGCACCGCCGAGAGGCCGTAGTTGAGGAACCGGAACAGGTCCATCACCCCGGCGAGCAGGAAATAGAGCGCCCGCAGGCCGAGGATCGCGAACACGTTGGACGTGAAGGCGATGAACCGCATGTGGTCGGTGCCGGGGGTGACCACGCCGAGGATCGCCGGCACGCTGTCGACCGCGAAGAGCACGTCGGTGCTCTCGACCACGAGCAGCACGAGGAACAGCGGCGTGGCCATGAGTTTGCCATTTTCGCGGACGAAGAACCGGTCGCCGGCCGGCTCCTTCGTCACCGGGATGAAGCGGCGGAAGAACCGGACCAGGCCGTTCTCCCCCGTCTCGTGGTCGCCGCCGCCGAAGGCGAGTTTGATCCCGGTGTAGACGAGGAACGCCCCGAACAGCCACATCACCCACTTGTAGCGCTCGACGAGTTCCGCCCCCAGGAGCACGAACGTCAGCCGCATGATCACCGCGCCGAGGATGCCCCAGAAGAGCACGCGATACTGGTACTTCAGCGGCACGCCGAAGTAGGCGAACACCACCGCGAATACGAAGACGTTGTCCATCGACAACGACCACTCGACGAGGTAGCCCGTGAGAAACTCGATCGCCGCCTGGCCGCCGAGCCACCACCAGACGATGGCGTTGAAGCCGAACGCGAGCGCCGACCAGAAGAGCGTCCAGAAGGCGCTCTCGCGAAGCGAGGGCTCGTGCGACTTCTTGTGGAACACCGTCAGGTCGAGGGTCAGCATCACCGTCACGAAGGCGGCGAAGGCCAGCCAGTGCGACATCTGGATCGTGTCGGGGATCGTGTCGGACACGGCCGTCGCGGCGACGTCTGCCAGCAGGTGCACGGTGTGGATCATCCGGGGGGAAAGGCGCCGGCCGATTCCGTGGCCGGATGGGAGTGCGGAATCGTAGCACCTTCTCCGGCCGTCGCCCCCTGGGGCCGTCGGCCGGACGCGGAAAAAACTCCAATTGGATGATGTCAAATCGAGCCGCGGATTGAAAAAAAGGGTGTCGGGCGACCGGGTGCGGTCCGAAAACCGGCCCTTTTCGCGCTCCAATCGGCATGATCGCGCGGCCCCCGGTTCGGCACGGAATCTGCAACCTAGGATGCACGTGCCGCGGGGGGTGGACCCGCGGTCGGCCCGGCAGGGTCGCGGACCTTAGGCACACGTCGCTCGGGTGTGGCGACACTTTCGCCCCGGAAACCCCGGGGCACGGCCATCTTTCCGCGACCCGCCGGCATGGGCCGGGATCACTCGTCGTCGGGCTCGGGTTCGGGCTCGGCCCGCTCGGCGGCGGCGACGAAACTCGTGGTCATCGCCGCGAACACGGGGGCGATCTGGTCCCACTCCCGGTCTTCCGCCTGGCAGAAGATCAGGTACACCGCCTCGTCCGTGAGCAGCGTCCGCACCTGCGCGGTGTTGGTGAGGTCGAGGCAGTAGAAGTTCATGTCGAAGCCCGGCAGGTCGCGGCCGGCGATGCGGTCGGTCGCCTCCTCGGCGTCGAGGTCGCGGTACTCCTGTCGCATCTCGGCGAGGGCCGCGGTCGAAAGGTCGCGTGGGTCGCCGCCGGGGGCGTGGCCGCTGACCGACCAGAATCCGCCGCTGGGCGCGTAGACGGTCACGGTGGCGTAGCGGCCACCCGCGTCGCCGGTGTCGACGGCCCAGCCGTCGGGGTAGTCGAACGCGAGGCCGAAGCGGTCGAAGCGCATGGAAGGAAGCGGTCCCGGATGCAAGGCCGAATGAGCCGGGATTGTAGCCGTTTTCGTCACCGCCGGCCGGTCTGGACGCGTCGCGCCGCCGGCCGCTACCGTCCCGCCTCCCGACGGGCCTGTGCCCGCCGGATCCACTCCACCCCTGCACCCCCTCATGGCACAGTCGTCCGCGACGGCCGCGGCCCCCCGCCGCCCCGTCGTCGCCCACGTCATGGACTTCGCGATCCCCGCGGCCATTCTCCTGGCCGTGCTGGTGGTGCTCGCGCCCGTGCCGGCGCCGATCGTCGACGTGCTGCTCGCGGTCAACCTCACCGTCTCGGTGGTCGCGCTGCTCGGCGCGCTGGCCGCCCGCACGCCGCTCGACATGAGCGTGTTTCCCACCTTCCTGCTCGGGATCACGCTGGTGCGGCTGGTGCTCAACATCGCCACCACGCGGCTGATCCTCTCCCGCGCCGCCCTCGACGGCACCGCCGCCGCGGGCGAGGTGGTGGAGGCCTTCGGCCAGTTCGTCGCCGCCAACAACCTGGTGGTCGGCGGCGTGATCTTCGCGATCATCGCGATCGTGCAGTTCGTGGTGATCACCGCGGGCGCCACGCGGACGAGCGAGGTGGCGGCGCGGTTCGCCCTCGACGGCCTGCCCGGCCGGCAGATGGCGATCGACACCGAGGTGAACGCCGGCACGCTCTCCCGCGAGCAGGCCCGCCGCATGCGGCTCGACCTCCAGCGGCAGGCCGACTTCTTCGCCGCGATGGACGGGGCCAGCCGCTTCGTCCGCGGCGAGGCCGTGGCCAGCGTGATCATCACCCTGGTCAACCTCGTGGGCGGCCTGGCCATCGGCGTGGTCGAGCACGGGATGTCGGTGGAGAAGGCGCTCAACGTCTACTCGCTGCTGACGATCGGCGACGGCCTGTCGGCGTCGATCCCGGCGCTGTTCATCTCGGTGGCGACCGGCCTGCTGATCTCGCGGTCGAGCCAGGCGGTCGATCTCTCGCGGGAGTTCGGCCGCCAGTTCACCGCGAAGCCGCACGTGCTCGCGATCACCGGCGTGTTCCTGGCGCTGCTCTCGGTCAGCGGACTGCCCTTCCTGCCGCTCGCCGGCATGGCGGCCCTCACCCTCGGGGGCGCGGTGGTGCTCGGCCGCCAGCCCCGGCCACTGCCCGGAGCCGACGACGACGGCGACGCCGCGGCGGATGCCGACGCGGTCGCTCCTCGGGCCGGCCGCGCGGCGGGCCGGAGGGCCGCGGAGAAGTCGAACCCGGCAGCCGACGTGCTCGCCGACGACCGCGTGCTCGTCGAACTCGGCAGCGGGCTCGTCGGCCTCGCGGCGGGCGGCGGTCCGCTGCTCGCCCACGTGTCCGGCCTGCGCACGGCGCTCGCCGCGGACCTCGGCCTCGTGCTGCCGCAGGTCGCCATCCGCGACGACCTCGCCCTGCCCGCCCGCGGCTACCGCATCTCCGTCGCCGGCGACATCGTCGTGGAGAGCGAGATCCCCGAGGCGCGGATGCTCGCCGTGCTCCCCCCGGGCACGCCGTCGCCGGTGGAGGGTGCGGCCGCGGTGGATCCGCTCACCGGCCGCACCGGCACCTGGGTCGCCCACGCCCAGGCCGAGACGTGCCGGCTCCGCGGAGCCACGGTGCTCGACGACGCGGGCGTCGTGGGGCGTGCGCTGGAGTCGGCCGTGCGACGCCGGGCCGATCGGCTGCTGACCCGCGATGCGGCCAACCGGCTGGTGGAGTCGCTGCGGGCGGCGCAGCCCGCCGTGGTGGAGCAGATCGTACCGGGCGTGCTCACCGTGGCCCGGATCCAGCGGACGCTCCAGTGCCTGCTCCGGGAGGGAGTGCCGATCCGGCCGCTCGCGGAACTGCTCGAACTGATGTCGGACCATGCCGCCGAGGCGACCGAG